>CALEDW010000144.1 GCA_937949585.1 uncultured Acidimicrobiia bacterium | reverse complement strand
CGCCGCCGGGGCCGCGGCCGCCAGGAGGAGCGGGTGGGGGGCGCGCCGGTCGTGGGTGCGCCGGCCGCCCCGACCGAGACGGTGGAGGTCGCCGGGCTACTCGACCTGCGCGAGGACGGCTACGGGTTCCTGCGCACCTCCGGGTACCTGCCGTCCGCCCGTGACATCTACGTCTCGGCGTCGCTCGTCCGTCGCTTCGGCCTCCGCAAGGGCGACCTCGTGAAGGGTGCGGCCCGGGCCCAGGCCACGAACGAGAAGTACCCGGCGCTGCTGCGGGTCGACGAGGTGAACGGTGGGCCGCCCGACGAGCTCTCCCACCGTCCCCGGTTCGAGGACCTCACCCCGCTGTTCCCCGACGAGCGGTTGCGGCTCGAGCTGCGCGACGAGCCGACGCAGCTCACCGGGCGCATCGTCGACCTGCTCGCCCCGATCGGCAAGGGACAGCGCGGCCTCATCGTCTCCCCGCCCAAGGCGGGCAAAACGACGATCCTCAAGCAGATCGTCTACGCGATCGAGCGCAACAACCCGGAGGTCCACCTCATGGTGCTGCTCGTGGACGAGCGGCCCGAAGAGGTGACCGACATGCGCCGCCACGTCCTGCGGGGCGAGGTGATCGCCTCTACCTTCGACCGTCCCGCCGACGAGCACACCCAGGTGGCCGAGCTCACCATCGAACGGGCCAAGCGCCTGGTGGAGATGGGCAAGGACGTCGTGATCGTCCTCGACGGCATCACCCGGCTCGCCCGGGCCTACAACCTCGCCGCCCCGGCGTCGGGCCGGATCCTGTCGGGCGGGGTGGATTCCACCGCCCTCTACCCGCCGAAGCGCTTCTTCGGGGCGGCCCGCAACATCGAGGAGGGCGGGTCGCTCACGATCATCGCCACTGCGCTCGTCGAGACCGGCAGCCGCATGGACGAGGTGATCTTCGAGGAGTTCAAGGGCACCGGGAACATGGAGCTCCGGCTCGACCGGCGCCTCGCCGAGCGCCGGCTGTACCCGGCCATCGACGTGAACGCCTCCTCCACCCGCCACGAGGAGCTGCTGTTCGAGCGCTCACAGCTCCAGCAGGTCTGGAAGCTGCGCCGGGTGCTCAACGCCCTGGCCCAGGACGGCTCCTCGGCGCCCGGTCTGGAACTGCTCATCGACAAGTTGCGCAGCACCCGCTCCAACGACGAGTTCCTCGCCGAGATCGCCAAGGCGCCGACCCCCGGGGGCTGACGGTGGGCGGCCGATGCCGGGGGTGTCCCCGCCGGCGTTCCGGCGGGGCGGGGCGCTCACCGGGCCGCCGCCCTAGACTCGTCGACGTGAAGACCGGCATCCATCCCGACTACGTGACCTGCCGGGTGCACTGCTCCTGCGGGAACGAGTTCGTCACCCGGGCCACGGTGCCCGAGCTGCGCGTCGAGCTCTGCTCGGAGTGCCACCCCTTCTACACCGGCCGCCAGAAGCTCGTGGACACCGGGGGGCGGGTGGAGCGGTTCCAGCGCCGGTACGCTCGCGCCAAGCGCCGCTAGCGAGGAGTGGCGGTCGTGGCCAAGCAGCCCCGGTACATGGGCGGGCAGGCGGTCGTCGAGGGTGTGATGATGCGCGGTGAGGACCGCTGGGCCGTGGCCGTGCGCACCCCCGAGGGCGACATCGAGGTGGTCACCCATCCGGTGCCGCGCTGGGCGGAGCGCTACGCCGCCGTCCCGCTCGTGCGGGGGGTGGCCAACCTCGCCGAGTCGCTCGCCCTGGGGATGAAGGCCCTGACCTGGTCGGCGAACCGTCAGGTCCCCGAGGAGGAGCAGGTGTCGGGCAAGGCGATGGGCGCCACCATGGGCATCGCCTTCGCGTTCTTCGCCGGGGTGTTCATCCTCATCCCGGCCCTGAGCGCCCGCGGGCTCGCCGGCCGGCTCGGATTGGGGAAATGGCAGTTCCACCTCCTCGAAGGCCTGCTGAGCCTGTCGGTCTTCCTCGGCTACCTGGTGCTCATCGGCCGGCTGCGCGACATCCGGCGGGTGTTCCAGTACCACGGGGCCGAACACAAGGCGATCGCCGCCTACGAGAACGGGGCGCCGCTCACCCCCGAGCACGCCCAGCGTTTCACGACCGAGCACGTGCGCTGCGGCACGAACTTCCTGCTCACGGTGTTCGTGATCGCGATCCTCGTCTACTCGATGATCGGGCGGCCGTCCCTGCCGATCTTCATCACGTCGCGGGTGGTGATGATCCCGGTGATCGCCGGGCTGGCCTACGAGGTGATCCGCCTCGCGGCCCGGCACATGGACCGGCGCTGGGTGCGCATCGCCATGATCCCGGGTCTGACCCTGCAGCGGCTCACGACCCGGGAGCCGACCCTCGACCAGCTCGAGGTGGCGATCGCGTCGCTGCGAGCGGTGTTCACCCCCACCCAGCTGCACGAGGTCGAGGCCCGCCGGGCCGCCTGAGCCCGTGTTCGCCGGCGAGCTCGTCGCGATCCACGTCGCCCCCTCCGCCGGTGCCCCGATGGAGGAACGTTCGGAGGTGCGGGCCGAGGTCGGCTCCGGCCTCGTCGGCGACCGCTACCGCGACCGCGTCGGCACGTACTCGGCGCGGGTGCATCCCGGCCGGCAGTGCACGCTCATCGAGGCCGAGGCGCTGGAGGCCCTCGCCCGCGACCACGGTGTCGTGCTGCCACCCGGCGCGACCCGGCGCAACCTCACCACCCGGGGCGCGCCGCTGAACCACCTCGTCGGCCGTGAGTTCACGGTGGGAGAGGTCCGGATGCGGGGCGTGCAGCTCTGCGAGCCGTGCGGCTCCCTGCAGCGCCACCTCGGCATCGACCGGCTCGTCGCGCTCCTCACCCACCGTGGCGGCCTCAACGCCGAGATCCTGGCCGACGGGTGGATCCGGGTCGGTGACCCGGTACGGCCGGCCTGAGCGCCCTCACGCCTCCGGGCCGGGCGCGGCGGCGATCCAGGCCGCCACCATCGCCACCGTCGCGTCGGTGGTGAGACGGACGAACTCGGGGTCCCGCGACGGGTCGCCGTGGTCGAGCCACTCGAGGGTCGCCTCCACCAGGAACCCGACCACCGCGTGCGCGGCCCACTCCCGGAGCGGCGGGGCGACGAGGCCGCCGAGGAGCATCCGGGAGGCGTCGACGGCGTGGTCGCGCAGCTCGGCCGCGTAGGCCGCGAAGCGGGCCTCCCGGGCCGCGTGCCGCCAGAGCAGCCGGAACCCTGCGGGTGCCTCCCGGGCCGCGGCAAGCATGGAACGGGCTCCGACGCCGGGGTCCTGGGGCCCGGCGGCGACCCCGGCGATGAACTCCTCGGCGAGCCGGTCGAACACCTGCTGCAGCACCGCCCGGTAGAGGTCCTCCTTGGAGTCGAAGTGCCGGTAGACGATGAGCTTGGTGATCCCGGCCTCGGCGGCGATGTCCTCCATCGAGGTCTCCGCGTAGCCCGACCGGGCGAAGGCCTCGGCCGCCGCCCGCAGGATCGCGGCCTGTCGTTCGAGACGGCTGAGCGGTTTGGTCGGGGTTGCCACCGTCGACGACTCCTGGTATACGCTTCGGTATACCCTAGCTCGTATACCGGACTCCGCACCTTGGGGAGCTCCGTGGACGGGAGCTCGGGGAGCGGAGGAGGCGGGATGACCGACGTCGGACGGACCTGCTGGACCGAGGCCGAGCTCCTCGCCGATACGCCCGGGCTCGAGCCGCTCGTGGTGGGCGGCCGCCGCTGCCACGGCGGCTTCGACGCCGACGGCCGCTACCGGTCCCCCCGCACTCTCGGTCGTGTGCCGGCAATCCGGGCCTGGCAGGCCGCGCACCGGCGTGACTTCGGGACCGAGCTCCTCGACGTGCCGCCGGAGACGTGGCCGCCGCCGTACCCCAACCTCACCCAGAGCCGGTACCTGCTCGAGGAGGGGGTGCGGGCCCCGATCATCACGACGCTCACCCGGATCGGCACCGTGGAGGGGTTCGGGGCGATGATCCGCGCCGTCGCTGTGCCCGATCGCCAGCGGTTCTTCGCCGAGCCGATCGCAGGGACCGCCCTCGAACACCTCGACCGTGGCCTCTTCGAGGCGCACGCCCGCGACGAGGCGGGCTGGGGTGAGCGCGCCGGGCACCGAGAGATGTGGTTCGCGGTGCGGGACGCCGCGTTCGAGAACCCCCCGAGCGAGGACGAGACCGCCGAGATGCTCCGCCGGATGGGGATCGGCAGCGGGGGCCCGGCACCCGACCTGCAGGCCCCGGTCCGGCAGGTCCAGGAGTCGCGTCGCTTCGAGGACCTGGACCTCGGGCTGGAGATGATGATCCAGCGGATGATCGACATCCTGCTGATCGAGATCTCCGCGCACCACATCTTCGCCTGGGCCGAGGCCCTCCTCTCCGACACCGACCTGGTGGCCGGTGACGGGGAGCCGGCCCGGGTCGTGGGCTACATCCGCCAGGACGAGGAACCGCACGTCGAGTACCTGCGCACCGCCCTCACCGAGATGCGGGACCGGACCTTCCTCACCGACTCCGGCGGCCGCCGGCCCGGCACCGAGGTGATCGGCACGCTCTGGGAGCACGGCCTGGCCCGCTCGCTGGGCGACCGCCGTCGTCTCCAGCAGCGCGCCGCGCTCGCGGAGGTGGAGCACGCGCTCGAGGGGCATCCCCGCCGCCGGGACATCCTGGTTCGCTTTCACGCGCTCGCCGACGACGGGCCCCCGGGCGGCGCGGGACGGCCCGAGGCGGCGGGGCCCGACGGGGAGGCGTCGAGGTGAAGTTCGGGATCTTCTACGAGCACCAGTTGCCCCGCCCCTGGGACGACGATGCCGAGTACCGGCTGCTGCGGGAGGCCCTCGAGCAGATCGAGCTCGCCGACCGGTTGGGCATCGACTACGTGTGGGAGGTCGAGCACCACTTCCTCGAGGAGTACTCGCACTCGTCGGCCCCGGAGGTGTTCCTGGCCGCCGCCGCGGCCCGGACCCGGCGGATCCGCCTCGGGCACGGCATCGTCCAGACGCCGCCGCCGTTCAACCACCCGGCCCGGGTCGCCGAGCGCCTGGCCACCCTCGACCTGATCTCCGACGGCAGGGTCGACTTCGGGTCGGGGGAGTCGTCCTCGGAGGCCGAGCTCGGAGGGTTCCGGATCGACCCCGTGGCCAAGCGGGAGATGTGGGAGGAAGGGCTGCGGGTCGCGTTGCGCTGCCTGACCGAGACCCCGTTCACCGGCCACGCCGGACGCCACGTCACGATGCCGCCCCGCAACGTGGTCCCCAAGCCGCGCCAGCGGCCCCACCCCCCGGTGTGGGTCGCCTGCAGCCGCCGCGACACGATCCTGCTGGCGGCCCGGCACGGCATCGGCGCACTGGCCTTCGCGTTCGTGAACCCCGAGGACGCTCGCCGGTGGGTGGCCGACTACCGCGCCACCATGGAGCGAGAGGGTGTTCCGATCGGCGACGCCGTGAACCCGAACCTCGCTTGCGTCACCACCTTCATGTGCCACCACGACGAGGAGACGGCGCTGCACCGGGGCCTCGAGGGTGCGAACTTCTTCGGCTACTCGCTCGCCCACTACTACGTCTTCGGCCGGCACCGGCCGGGCCGGACGGACGTCTGGGCCGAGTACCGGCAGCGGCGAGCCGAACACGGCTACGACCCGGAGGAGGTCGCGGCGGCTCGGGCCCACCAGGATCGCCTCGGCGCCAAGGTGGTCTCCGACGGCCTCGGTGGCCTGCGCGGCGCGGTCGGGACCCCCGACCAGGTCCGGGAGTACCTGCGGCGCTACGAGGAGGCCGGGGTCGACCAGGTGATCCTCTGCTCCCAGGCCGGCCGGAACCGGCACGAGCACATCATGGAGAGCCTCGAGCTGTTCGGGCGGGAGGTGTTGCCCGAGTTCGCCGAGCGCGACGCCGCCGCCGAAGCGGAACGGGCGCGGCGGGCCGAGCGCCTCACCGAGCTGCTGCTGGGTCGCAAGCCCCCCGGGGACCACCCGCCGCTGCGCGACGACTACGAGTTCCCGGCGATCCCTCGTGCCGTGGCCGAGCGGTCGGGCTCCGACGATCTGCACGCCTGGCTCGACCGGTTCGCCGACCAGGCCGCCGCAGGCTCGAACGAGCTCGGGAACCTCGTCGGCTGAGCGTGACCCCCGGCCCCACGGGGCCCGAGCCGGTGGTGCTCGACACCGACATCGGCACCAACGTCGACGACGCGATCGCGCTCTGCCTCGCGGCCCGGCACCCCGCGCTGCGCCTCCTCGGCGTGACCACCGTCTCCGGCGAGCCCGTCCGCCGTGCCCGTCTGGCGGCGCGGCTGGTGGAGCTGGCCGGGGCCGGAGGCGTACCGGTGGTGGCCGGCGCCGCCGACCGGGAGGGACGGTCCCGGCCGGGGTTCGTCGACGGCGGGCTGACGGCGCCCGGCCCGGCCGCGCCGGCCCCGCCGGGTCCCGGCGCGCCGAACCGGGCGGCGGCGTTCCTGGCCGGGCTCCCGCCGGGCACGACGGTCGCCGCGCTCGGGCCGCTCACCAACCTCGACGACGCCGTCGCGGCCCGCCCCGACCTGCCCGACCGGTTGCGGCGGCTGGCCGTCATGGGTGGCGTGGTACGGCCGGACCCCTGGGGTCCGGGGCCCGCCGACGACACGAACCTCGTCACCGAGCCGACCGCGGCGCACCGGGTCCTGGCCTCGGGGGCCCCGCTGCTGCTCGTCCCCCTCGAGGTGACGGTGCGGGTCGGTTGGACCGAGGCGGACCGGCGCCGCCTGGCCGACAGCGGAGACCGCTGCGGTGCGGTCCTGGCCCGGATGGTGGCCGACCA
>CALEDW010000143.1 GCA_937949585.1 uncultured Acidimicrobiia bacterium | reverse complement strand
CCGGTGACCCCGTCGAGCAGGTCGAGGTGGGCCTGCAGGTAGGCCTCGGGCGTCCCGGCGTCGATCCAGTAGGCGTTGGACTGGACCCCGTAGAGCTGGCCGCGGGCCACGAGCTCGGGGAAGACGGTGCGCTCGATCGAGACCCTGGCGCCCTGGGGCACCAGGTCGAGCACCTCCGGCTCGAGCACGTAGGTCCCGGCGTTGATCCAGTTGCTCGGTGCCGTGCCGGGTTCGGGCTTCTCGATGAAGGCCTCGACCCGACCGGTGGGATCGAGCGGCACCACGCCGTAGCGCGACGGATCCTCGACCGGGGTGAGCGCGATGGTGCCGAGCCCGCCGAAGGACTCGTGGCGGGACCAGAGCTCGGTCACGTCCAGGTCGGTGAGCACATCACCGTTCACCGCCACGAACCGTTCGCACAGCCCGATGCAGCGGGCCGCGAAGGCGATCGCCCCGGCGGTGTCGAGTGGTTCGGGCTCGACCGCGTCGCGGAGCTGCACACCGGCGCAGCGGCCGTCGGGGAACTTGGAGCGGAACGCGTCGGGCTGGTAGCCGAGGGACAGCACCACCTCGTCGACACCGCAGCGGCCCAGATGCTCGACGACCCGTTCGATCATGGTCATCCGGCCCACGGTGAGCATCTGCTTGGGGACGTGGAGCGTGAGGGGCCGGAGGCGGGTGCCGAACCCGCCGACGAGCACGACGGCGCGCACGGACTCAGCCCGGGACGCTCGTGTCCGTCCCCGACGGCTCCCCGGCCGCCGTGGTCGGCGGGGCGGCCGGGGCCTCACCGCCGGCCGAGGTGGGGGTGGTCGGGGGCTCGCCGCCGGCCGTGGTCGGCGGAGGCGTGCTGCCGTTCACCGACCCGGGCACCGGCTCCTCATCGGAGGGATTGGCCAGCGCCGGTAGCGACGGCGGCAGGCGCGGCTCGCTGTCCTCGGGGGCGAAGGCGAGCACCATGATCTGGCCGTCCTCGGTGAAGCGCACCCCGTTGATGTTGCGGGTCACGATCCGCGGCTCGGTCTTGTCGTTGGCCTGGGGTGGCCACACGTACAACGCCACCCGTCCGGTCCGCTGCTCGTCGTTGGGGCAGGCGTCGCCGTCGGTGTAGGTGGTGCCGTCCGGCAGGGTCAACGTCCCGTCCCCGACGGTGAGGCCGACCTGGTCGGCGAACTTCCCGAACGTGGCGTTGGGCCCGGAGGCGCCGGAGCCGAACGGGTGGATGTGGATCAGCCCGTCGCCGTGGGTGTGGATGCCGAGACGGTCGGGGCCGACGTCGTTGACCTCGGCCTGGAACTCACCGCAGATGTCGATGCCGAACGCCGCGTGCCAGTGGTCCCGCGAGGTGGGCGCGACGCTGGCGGTGGCCTGGCGCTCGTCCCGGGCGAAGAACACGAGCACGCTGCCGACGATGATGATGGCGGCGATCAGCGCGGGATAGCCCAGGTTCCGGCGCTGGCCCGGTGCGCGGCTGGCGCCGGCCTGCTGGACGCGCTTGATTTTCTTGGCGGAGGAGGCCTTGCCCATACGAACCCAGACGGTAGCGCCTGGGAGCCGTCGGGCCGAACCGCCCCCGGCCCGTCCTCAGCGCCGGGCCCGTCGCCGCCAGCGCTCGAGGCGAACCTCCTCGAACAGCGCCTCGTAGGCGCCGGCCACCGCCGACGGCGACACCCAGCCCTCCACGAAGGCCCGGCCCGAGGCACCCATCGCGGCCCGGCCCGCCGGATCGTCGATCAGGCGCAGGAGGGCGTCGCAGAAGGCGTCGGGGTCCTCCGGCGGGACGGTCAGTCCGGCCCCGGCCCGCTCCACGGTGCTGGCCACCTCGGTTCCGGCGTCCACGCTGGCCAGCACCGGCCGTGCGGCGGCAAGGATGGAGTACAGCTTGGAGGGCACGCTGGAGCGGGCGAGGCCCCGCTTGAGTGGGACCAGGTGCAGGTCGGCCGCGGCGAGGACCTCGGGGAGGCGCTCCCGGGGCTGCATGTCGACGAACACGATGTTGGGCAGCCCCGCCGCGGAGCGGACCAGGGCCTCCCGGGCCGATCCGCCGCCGTTGATGACGAAGACGACGTCGTCCCGGTCGCACAGGCGGCGGGCCGCCTCGACGACGAGGTCGAGCGACTGCGAGAGGCCCACGTTGCCGGCGTACATGACCACGGTCCGCGCCCCGAGGCCGAACTCGGTCCGGTAGGCGTTGAGGCGCTCGGCCGGCCGGATCCGGTCGGTGTCGACGAAGTTGGGGATGACCCGGACCCGCTCGGGCCGGTGCCCGGCCAGCTTGGCGGTGACGTTGTCGCGGAGGTCCTCGGAGAGCACGGTGACCGCGTCGGCCCGCCGGTAGAGGAACCGTTCGAGCGCCGAGGCGGCGGCGATGACCCGGCGGTCGCGGATGGCACCCAGCTCGACCGCCACGTCCGGGAACACGTCCTGCACGTTGAACACGAACGGCGCGCCTCTCGACGCGGCCGCCAGCCACCCCGCCAGGCCCAACGGCAGGGGGGGCGACATGACCATCACCACGTCCGGGCGGATGCGGGTGAGCGCCCCGGTGACCGCGGCCATGCCGGTGAACCCGGCGAAGGCCACCGCCCGGGCCGGGATGTTGGTCTTGTCGGTCGGGAAGGGGTGCAGGCGGGTGATCCAGCCCCAGTCGGTGGCCTCGGTGCGCCACGGCCGGCCCGACCACTCGGGCTCGACTGCGTGGTGCCGGTACCACGGCAGCGAGGTCACGACGTGGAGGCGGTGGTCCCGTTCGGCGAGCGCGCCGGCGATGGCGGTCATGACCTCGCCGGTCGGGGCGACGTCGGGAGCGAAGTGAGGGCAGAGGACCAGGACGTTCATCGGTCGGTGGCGGCCCGCCGGTAGGTGGACCGCAGCGAGCGGGCCGTGCGCTCGGGTGAGAATCGTGCCGCCCGCCGGCGCCCCTCGGCCACCCGGGCCGACCGCTCGGCCGGCCCGGCCCGCGCCGCGGCGCGCATGGCCGCGGCCCACCCCGCCACATCGTCGGGGGGCACGAGGTCCTCGGGGCGGGCCACCTCGGGCAACGACCCGGCATCCGCAGCGACGACCGGCACGCCCCGGACCATGGCCTCGAGCACCGGGAGGCCGAAGCCCTCGTAGCGGGAGGGGACGACCACCGCGACCGCCCCCCGGTACAGCGCCTCGAGGAGCGGGGCGGGCACGCGTCCGGTCCTGATGACCCGTCCGGCGAGGTCCGGGCGCGCCATGCGCTCCCGGACTGCGGCTTCCGCGGCCGCCTCACCACCGCAGAGCACCAGACGCAGGTCCGGTTCGACCGCAGCGAGCTCGGCGAACGCGTCGAGCAGCACGAGGTGGTTCTTGTGCGGGTAGGTGATCGCCGGGTACAGCAGGAACGGGTGGCCCCCGACCTGCGGGGGTGGCCCGGCGTCGGATCCCGGGGCGGGGCGGGGTGGACGAACCGACCACGGCACGAGCTCCACGCGGGCCGGGTCCGCACCCAGCAGCCCGACCACCCGGTCGCGGGTGAAGCGACTGGGGACGGCCACCACCCGGGCCGCCCGCACCGACCGGCGGGCCATGGCCCGGATGTAGGTCCGTTTGGTCGGGCTGAAGTTGCCGGGCAGGTCGAGGGGCTGCAGGTCGTGGACCGTGAGCACGCACCGGCCCGGGTGCACCAGAGGCACCACGCCGCCGGCGTGATGGACCACCCGGGCGCGGAGACGGCGGGCCACCCGGGCGAGCCATGTCTGCTCGGCCAGCACCCGGCGGACCTTGTCCCGGCCGTCGAGGTCGAGGACCTCGCACCTGAAGCGTTCGGCCAGATCGGGATGGGCCTCCGGGAACGGCCCCAGGACGGCCAGGCGGATGTCCGGCCCGGTGCCGTCGTCGGTGTCGGCCAGGGCGCGCAGCGCGCTGGTGGTGGACTCCTCGCTGCCCCCGACCACCCCCGGTACGAGCCAGAGGAGGTTGACAAGGACCGTGGTCACCGCTCCCCCAGCACCCGGCGGTAGACGTCGAGCACGGCGGCGGCGGTGTCGTCCCAGCGGAACGCAGCGGCCCGGGCCGGCGCAGCGGCGCGCAGGCGCTCGCGCACCTCGGCATCGTCGAGCAGCCGCCCCAGCGCCGAGGCCAGTGCCTCGGCGTCACCGGGTGGCACCAGCAGCGCGGCGTCGCCGGCGACCTCGGCGCAGGCGGTCCCGGAGGTGGTGACCACCGCCGCGCCCGCGGCCAGCGCCTCCAGCACGGGCAGCCCGAACCCCTCGGCCAATGACGGGACCACCGTGGCCACGGCCCCGTGGTGCAGGGTTGGCAGGTCGTCAGGGTCCACGAAGCCCAGTCGCACCACCGGCCCGGGCACGCCAGCGAACAGGCCGGCGTCGGCGTCGCCCCAGCCCGGCGGACCGGCCACCGCCAAGGTGAGCCCGGCCCGCCCCAGGCGGACGAGCGCGTCGGCCAGCACGGCCAGACCCTTGCGCGGCTCGGCGGTCCCGACGAACAGCAGGTACGGGTCGCGCAGTCCGTGACGGATGCGTACGGCGGCCATCCGTTCGGGCGGGGGTTCCGGCACAGGCGCGGACCCCCACGGCACGACGACCAGGCGGTCCTCGTCGAAGCCGACCGCCCGCGCCTCGGCGGCAACGGCGGCCGACGGGACCATCACCGCCCGGGCCTCGTCGCGGACCCGCTCCAAGCCGTCGCGCATGAGGCGCGCACCCCGACGGGTGAACCACTCGGGGTGGGTGAGCGGCAGCACGTCGTGCACGGTGGCCACCAGCGGCACCCTGCTCCTGGGGGGCGTGACCGGCACGGTGAGGTGCAGCAGGTCCACCGGGCCGGTGGCCGGCTCCACC
>CALEDW010000142.1 GCA_937949585.1 uncultured Acidimicrobiia bacterium | reverse complement strand
CGCGACCGCCTCAGCCCCGGCCCGGGCGTGGTACGACGAACGGACGAGCGGTCCCGCCTCGACGTGCGCGAATCCGAGGCGCCTGGCCACGGCGGCCAGGTCGTCGAACTCCTCGGGGCTCCAGTAGCGGGCCACGGGCAGGTGCGCCCGCGAGGGGCGCAGGTACTGCCCGATGGTGAGGATCCCGACGCCGACCGCCCGGGCGTCCGCTACCGCCGCCTCCACCTCCGCCCGGGACTCGCCCAGCCCGACCATCAGGCCGGTTTTGGTGACGAGCCCGGCATCGGCGGCCCGGGCCAGCACGGCGAGCGACCGGGCGTAGGAAGCCGACGGGCGGATCCGCCGCTGCAGGCGGGGGACGGTCTCGAGGTTGTGGTTGAGCACATCGGGCCGGGCGGCGAAGATGCGCCCCAGCGCCGCCGGGTCGCCCTTGCAGTCGGGAATGAGCACCTCGACGGTGGTGCCGGGGCACCGGCGGCGGACCGCCTCGATCGTCGCCGCGAACACCGACGCCCCGCCGTCCGGCAGGTCGTCGCGGGCGACGCTGGTGATCACGGCGTGGGCGAGGCCGAGGCCGGCCACCGCCTCCGCCACCCGCCCGGGCTCGCCGGGATCGGGTGGCGCCGGCCGGCGGGTGTCGACGAGGCAGAACCCGCAGGCCCGGGTGCACCGGTCGCCGAGCAGCATGAACGTCGCCGTCCCGGCGGCCCAGCACTCGGGGAGGTTGGGACAGCCGGCCTCCTCGCACACGGTGTGCAGGCGGCCGGCGGTCACGAGGCGGCGGACGACCCGGGCCTGCGGGGTGGTGCGCAGCGGCACCCGCAGCCAGGCCGGCCGCCGGGCCGGCGGGCCGGGCGGGGACGACGGGCCGGGCGAGGACGACGGGCCGGGCGAGGACGACGGGCCGGGCGGGGACGACGTGGTGCGGTCCCACGCCACGTCGTGACGGTCGACGCGGCGCCCGAACGGGTGCGCGAACCGGTCGGCGAACGCCGCGACCACGGCGTCCACGGTTGCGCGCATCGAGGGGCAGCGGTCCCCGAGCAGGTCCCGCAGCGAGGTGACGCGCCGGTCGCGGATCCCGCAGGGGATGATGTGGTCGAACATGTGCAGGTCGACGTCCACGTTGAGCGCGAAGCCGTGCATCGTGCGTCCCCGGGCAACCCGCACCCCGATGGCGGCCAGCTTGGCGTCGCCCACCCACACGCCGGTGTAGCGGTCGTCGGTGTGCGCGGCGACGCCGAGGGCGGCGAGCGCGTCGATGAGCGCCGCCTCGAGGGCCCGCACGTAGGCCAGCACGTCCCGTCCGGAACCGGGGCCGGCGGTGAGGTCGAGGATCGGGTACCCGACGAGCTGGCCGGGACCGTGGTAGGTCACGTCGCCGCCCCGGTCGGTGCGGACGAGCTCCGCCCCGACCGACGCGGGCGGGACCAGCAGGTGCTCGGGTCGGGCCCGTTTCCCCAGCGTGTAGGTGGGTGGGTGCTCCAGGAGCAGGAGGTGCTCGGACGGTCCCCGGTGCAGGGCCCGTTGCAGGTCGTGGGCCTCCCGGTAGGTGACCCGCCCGAGCCAGCGCACCGCCAGGGTGCGCATCACGGCAGCTCGACCTCCCAGTCGCGGGTCTCGAGGACGTCGCACACCGAGCGCAGGAACGACGCCGCGTAGGCCCCGTCAAAGGCCCGGTGGTCCCAGGTGAGGGTGAGCACGCCGACCGGGTGCACGGCCAGCGCGTCCTCCCCGTCGGGCCCCTCCACCACCACCGGCCGTTTGCGCACGGCGTCGGTGGCCAGGATCGCCACCTGCGGCTGGTTGATGATCGGCATCGTCATGTGGGTACCGAACGGCCCCATGTTGGTGATGGTGAACGTCCCGCCCAGGATCTCGTCCGGGCTGAGCTGCTTCGCCCGGGCCCGGCGGGCGAGGTCGTGGAACTCGCGGGCCAGCTGGCGGAGGCGCTTGCCGTCGGCGCCGCGCACGACGGGGGCGAGCAGGCCCTGGAAGTCGAGGTCGACGGCGATGGCGAGGTGCACGTCGCGGTGCACGAGCAGGCGGTCCCCGTCGACGGAGGCGTTGACGTGGGGATGCTGCAGGATCGCGTCGCAGGTGGCCCGGGCGATGAACGGGAGGTAGGTGAGCCCGAAGCCCTCCTCGGCCCGCCAGGCCTCGCCGTGGGCGCGCCGCACGCGCTCCACCCGCTCGAAGTCGACCTCGATCGAGGTGTACACGTGGGCGCTGGTGGCCTTCGAGCGCACCATGTGCTCGGCGGTGCGACGCCGCAGGTTGTCGAACGGCACCACCTCGCTGCGGGGCCCCGCCTCGCCCGGTGCGGCAGGCCCGGGCCCGGAGGGCGGGGGTGCCGTCGCCGGCGGCGGGGGCGGCCCCGGTGGGGGGGCCGGGGGTCGGGGCCGGGCCCCCGTCGCGGCCAGCACGTCGCGCCGGGTGATCCGGCCGCCTTCGCCGGTGCCCCGCACCGTGGCGGGATCGAGCCCGTGCTCGGCGAGGAGGCGGCGCACGAGCGGGGAGGTGACGATACCCCCGGCCGGGCGGGCTGCCGCCCCGGCCTCCGGGGGCTGCACCGGCGCCGCGGGAGGGGGCGGCGGAGCGGGCGGCGGCGGGACCGGTTGCCCGGCGGACGGCGGCGGAGGGGGCGGGACCGGCGGCGCTCCGGCCGTCCCGGCCCCGGCCGGTCCGCCTCCCGACGGGGCCCCGGTCTCGTCGATCACGGCGAGCGGGACCCCCACGGCCACCGTCTCACCCTCGGGGACCAGGATCTCCCGCAGCACCCCGGCGACCGGGGAGGGCACCTCCGAATCCACCTTGTCGGTCGACACCTCGAACAGCGGCTCGTCGGCGGCCACCGGTTCACCGGGCTGCTTGAGCCAGCGCGTGATGGTCCCCTCGGTGACGGTCTCGCCCAACTGCGGCATCGCGATCTCCACGGCGCGCCTCCCGCTCAGTGCAGCGAGCGACCGGCCAGGGCCAGCGCCGCCTCGCCGAACGCCTCCGACAGCGTCGGGTGCGGGTGGACGAGCGCGGCGACGTCGGCGGCGGTCGCCTCCCAGTTCACGGCCAGGTACCCCTCGGCGAGCAGCTCGGTGGCCCACGGACCGGCGATGTGCACCCCCAGCAGCGGCCCGTCGCGCTCGGCGACGAGCTTCACCACGCCCTGGGCCTCCCCGAGGATCAACGCCCGGCTGTTGCCCCCGAAGCGATGGACGGCGGTGGCCACGTCGTGACCCCGGCGTCGCGCCTCCGCCTCGGTGAGACCGGCGAACGCGACCTCGGGGTGGCAGTAGATGCACCACGGCACCCGGTCCTCGTCGATCGGCGTCACGTCCTCGCCGAGGATCGTGCGCACCGCCACGATCGCCTCGGCGAACGCCACGTGGGCGAGGGCCGGTCCCGCTACGAGGTCCCCGACGGCGTAGACGCCGGGCACGGCGGTGCGCCGGTGCGGGTCGACGAGGACGTGCCCGCCGGGGCCGAGCGACACACCCTGCGCCTCGAGACCCAGGCCGCCCGAGCGGGGGCGCCGGCCCACGCTCACCACCACGACGTCGCCCTCGACCGCCTCGCCCGGGCCGGCCCCCCCGCCGGTGTGGGCGACCCGCACCCCGGTCGGGGTCACCTCGACCCCGGCGACCTGCACCCCGGTGCGCACGGTGATCCCCCGCCGGCGGAACGACCGGGCGACCACCGCCGAGACCTGCTCGTCCACCCCGGGCAGGATCGACGGCAGCGCCTCCAGCACCGTGACGGCGGTGCCGAGGTCGGCCAGGTAGGAGGCGAACTCGCAACCGATCGCCCCCCCGCCGACGATGACGGCCCGTCCCGGGACCCGCTCGAGCTCGAGGACGTGGTCGGAGGACAGCACCCGCTCCCCGTCGAACGGCACGCCGGGCAGCGGGCGGGGCTCCGACCCGGTGGCGAGGACCAGGGCCCGGCCCGACAGACGGGTCCCGTC
>CALEDW010000141.1 GCA_937949585.1 uncultured Acidimicrobiia bacterium | reverse complement strand
GGCGGGCCGGTCGGGATCGGCGCGCTGGTCCGCCCGACCGGGGCGGCCCTCACCCCGATCATCGAAGGGGGAGGCCAGGAACGCGGCCTGCGGGCCGGCACGCCCGCCGCGGCGGCGGCCCTCGCCTTCGCCGCTGCCCTCGACGACGCACTCGAGCGCCGCGGCGACGACCTCGCCCGCCTGCGGGAGTGGCGGGACCGGCTCGAGACGGGCTTGGCCGCCGCCTGCCCCGGGGCCTGGGTGAACGGGGCGGGTGCCCCCCGGGTCGCCGGGATCACCAGCGTCGGGTTCCCGGGGGTGGAGGCCGACCTGCTCGTGGCGATGCTCGACGCCGTCGGCGTGTGCGCGGCCACCGGCTCGGCGTGCGCGTCCGGTGCGACCGAGCCGTCCCACGTCCTGTCGGCGATGGGGCTGGAGCCCGCCGACGCCCGGGCCTGTGTCCGGTTCAGCCTGGGTTGGAGCACCACCCCCGCCGACGTCGACCTCGCCGGCCGGGTCGTGCCCCGGGCGGTCGGCGAGCTGGTCGCGGGCCTCGCCGCGGCGCCGTGAGCCGGGTCCTCGTCGCGATGAGCGGCGGGGTCGATTCCTCGGTCGCCGCCGCCCTCCTGGTCGACGCCGGCTACGAGGTGGCGGGGATGACCCTGCGCCAGTGGCGCGGATCGGTCGACGGCGGGTGCTGCGGCGTCGACGACGTCGAGGAGGCACGCCGTGCCGCCGACCGGCTCGGCATTCCCCACTACACCGTGGATGCGGCCGAGGTGTTCGAGGCGACGGTGGTGGAGCCGTTCGTGGACGCCTACCGGTCGGGGCGCACCCCGAACCCGTGCGCGACCTGCAACCGCGAGGTGCGCTGGGGATGGCTGGCGGTCCGGGCGTGCGCGATGGGTTTCGACGCGATCGCCACCGGTCACCACGCACGGCTCGCCCCCGGGCCCGACGGCCGCCCGGCGCTGCACCGGGGCCGCGACCGGGCCAAGGACCAGTCGTACGTGCTGGCGCTGGTCCCTCCGGGGGCCTGGAGCCGGACGCTGCTGCCCGTCGGTGAGCTCACCAAACACCAGGTGCGGGCCGAGGCGGCCCGGAGGGGCCTGCGCAACGCGGACCGCCCCGACAGCATGGAGATCTGCTTCGTCGGCCCCGGAGGCCTGCGGTCGTTCCTCTCCGCTCGCCTGCCGCTGCGGCCGGGGCCGGTCGTCGACCGGGAGGGGCGCCGCCTCGGTACCCACGCCGGCGCGCCGCTGTACACGCCGGGGCAGCGCCGGGGGCTCGGCGTGGCGGCCGGGGAGCGCCGCTACGTGCTCACCGTGGACGTGGAGGCGAACCGGCTCGTCGTCGGTGGGGCGCGGGACCTGGACACCACCCGGGTCGAGGTCGACGGGGTGGTCTGGCACGACGACCCTCCCGATCCCGGACGCGAGGTGCTGGTGCAGACCCGGGCGCACGGGGACGTGATCGCCGCCTGCATCGAGCCGGGGTCCGCGGCGGGGCCGGCCGGCGGCGCTCCGGACCGCACCGGTTCGCTGGTGCTCCGGCTCGCCGCGGCCCGCCCCCGCCCTGCGCCGGGCCAGGTGATCGCGCTGTACGACGGCGACCGGCTCGTCGCCGGGGGGCTCGCCCGCTGAGGAGCGAGGAGCCTCAGGAACCGGCGTCCCCCGCGGTGGTGACGGGCAGGTGGCGCGCCGCCGCCCGGGTGCACAGCGCCACCGGGGTCGCGCACGCGACGAGCAGGCCCGCGGCGCGCCGTAGCTCGGTGCGGCCGCGATCCCGGCGCGGGATCTCGGTGGGCGGGTCGAGCTCGACGAGCAGCGTGCCCGACCCGGCACCGAGGCGGAGGTCCTCCACACCGTCCGGGGGCGTCCGGCGCGGGTCGAACGGGCACACCCGCCGCAGGCGGTCGCGGGTGCACAGCACCGGGTCGGTGAGCGTGGCCGGGTCGACGACGACCAGCCCGGCCGGCACCAGGACGACGAACCGGCCCGCCAGGCGGTGGAGCCGGCCGAGCACCCAGCCCGCCGCGGTCCAGCCCGCCGTCCACGCCGCGGCGCCGACGAGCGGCCGGCCGGCCGCCACCAGCAGCGGGCCGGCGAACGCGCCCGCTCCCACCACCGCCGCGGCCACCGGCAGGATCCCCAGGAACAGCGCCGGCGGGGTGCGCAGGGGGAAGCGCTCCTCGCTGCCGTAGGCCGTGGCCTGGAGACACGCCCGGGCGAACGCCGGGGTCGCCGCCAGCACCACCGCCCCGGCGAACACCCCCACGGCCACCGCAGCCGCCGGTCGGGTGGGCCCGACCTGCACCGCCGCGACGACGGCGGCCGCGAGCGCGAGCGAGGCGAGCACCCGTACCCCGGTGATCGTCCACAGGCCGGGTCGCGCCAGGGCGAGCAGCCCGAGCGTCCAGGCGCCCCACAGCAGCACCGACAGTGTGCGGGCCGTCGGAGCGCTCCACGCGGCGGTGACCGCCTCCACCGTCCCGCCGCCGGCGAGCGGCGCCGCCGCCCACACGATGCGGAGCAACCAGATGTTCACGCGCATGAGGTCGCCCGCTGGGCCGGGTTCGCGGAGGTGCTCCGTATACTACGGCGGCCATGGCCGACGCCCCGGACCCGACGGTGCTCGACCCGGGTCTCGCCACCGGGATCGGCAGCCTCCCGCACGCCGACGCGCAGCTCGCGGCGGGGCTCGTGCTCGAGGTCCATCCGGACCTGCCGTCGACGCCGCAGCTCCCGCGCCGCTCGGTGCGTGAGCAGATGCTGGCGCAGGTGGCCTCTTCGCTGCCCGAGGTGGAGGTCGGGCCCGACGGCGGGCTCACCGTGCGCGCCGAGCCCGCCGGGCAGCCCACCGCTGCCGCGGCCGACGCCTTCGGCGGGCTGACCGCGTTCCTCGAGCTCGTCTCCGGCCGGGCCGAGCCGCCGCCTCGGGTCAAGACGCAGCTCGCCGGTCCTCTCACGCTGGGAACTGCGCTTGCCCGGGCGGGCCTGGCGGTCCCGCGGGCGTTCCGGCGTGCCGCCGTCGCGGTGATGGTGACGATCGCCGCCGTCGAGCGGCTCATCGCCTCGCACCTCGGCGGGGTGCCGCTCCTGTTCGTCCTCGACGAGCCGGTCCTCGCCAGCTGGTCGGACCTGGGCGAGCCGCTGCCCCGGGACGAGGCGATCGACCTGTTGTCGGAGGTGCTGGCGTCGAGCCGGTCGGTTACCGGGGTGCACGTGTGCGGCGACGGCGACGTGCGCCTCGCCTACGAGGCCGGCCCGCAGGTGCTCGCGGTCCCGGCCACGCCGCACCTGCTCGACCATGCCGGCACCCTCGCCCGGCACCTCGACGGCGGCGGGTGGGTCGCCTGGGGTGCAGTGCCCACCGATCGGCCCCTCGGGGAGGGCGTCGACGTGCTCTGGCGGCGGCTGGTGACCCTGTGGTGCGAGCTGACCCGCCGCGGGGCCGATCCCCGGGCGGTGCGCACCCAGGCGCTCATCACCCCGGCGTGCGGCCTCGCCGGTCACGGGCCGACGCAGGCCCGCCGGGCCCTGGAGCTCACCCGGACGCTCGCCGAACGGGTGGGCGACCAGGCCGTGGCCACCCGGCTCACCGTCGGGGCCTGACGGTCGCCGCCGGCCTCCCACGACGGGGAGGGCGCGCCACCCCGGGCGGTGTCGCCCGGCGCACCTAGGCTCCTGCGCGATGTCGGATCCGTCGGCCGCGTCCGTGTCGGGGC
>CALEDW010000140.1 GCA_937949585.1 uncultured Acidimicrobiia bacterium | reverse complement strand
CGGTCCCGACGGAGGGCGGATGCATGGCCGAGAGCCGGGTTCGGGCTTCCCCCAACCGGGTGGGACGGCGCTCGCCGAGGAGGTCGAGCAGGAGATCCTCCGGCTCGGTGGGCGTTCCGGACGGTTCCTGCTGGAGCAGGTGCAGGCAGCGGCCGGTGCGTACCTGGCCGGGAGGGAGCGGGAGGCGGTGCGGCTGCTGCGGCCGGTACGCGAGCGGATCCCGGATGCCATCGGGGTGCGGGAGCTGCTCGGGTTGTCGCTCTACCGGGCCGGGCGTTACCGCGAGGCCGCCCGGGAGCTGGAGGAGTGGGCCCGTCGGAGCGAATCGGCCCTGCACCACCCGGAGCTGATGGACTGCGCGCGGGCGCAGGGTCACAGGGCGAGGGTCGAGGCGCTGTGGGCGGAGCTGGCGGCGGCGTCGCCGGATCCCGACGTGGTGATCGAAGGGCGGATCGTGCGGGCCGCGACCCGTGCCGACGCCGGCGAGCTGGACGAGGCCATCCGCGAGCTCACGCGGCTCGCCCGGCGTGTGCGACGGCCGACCCGGCCTGCGGCGCAACGGGTGTGGTACGTCCTCGGCGACCTCGAGGAGCGTGCCGGCAACCTGGCCCGGGCGCGACGCTACTGGTCGGAGTTGCGCGCCGCCGACCCCACCTTCGCCGACGTCGCCGACCGGCTCCGGGCGATCAGCTGAGCGCGCCCCGCCGGGTTCGGGTGGCGGCGCGGCGCGCCCGGGTCAGGCCGCCCCGGTGTACACGTCGATCGCCCGGCGGTAATTGGCGGCGATCTGCTCCGCGGCGGCGGCCCGGTCGAGCGTCCCGTCGAGGTAGCCCTTGAGCTGGTCCCACCAGATCGTGCGCCCGATGGCGAAGCCCAGGTAGCCGGGCACGCCGGCGCCGGCCCGCAGCCAGGCCTCCACCTTCTCGCGGTCGGCGCCGCGACCGAGGACCACGCAGCCGACCGCGTCGCGGCCGCTGCGGCGGGCCTGGGCGGCGATCCGCTCGCAGTCGTCCCGGCGGTCCAACCCCTCGATCTTCCAGACGTCGGGCTCGATCCCGGCGTCTTGGAGCTCGCCGATCGCCGTGTGCATGAGGTCGGGTCGCACCTCGAGGTCGTAGCGGGCCTCGTCGCCGCCGACCCGCTCGAGCTGGTGCGGCTCGGCGGGGACGAGCAGCTCGAAGAGGAACTTGCGGTCCCGCTCGTGGAGCCAGTCGGACAGGCGGCGCAGACCGTCCACCGAACGGCGCTTGAGCTCGGGGTCGCCCTCGGGGTTGTAGCGGACGAGGATCTTGGAGAACGTCGGGTTGAACTCCTCGATGTGCCGCCCGAAGTCGTCGCCGTACTCGAAGTCGAAGTAGTCGAGGCCGCTCCGCTCCACCGGCATCGCCACGATCCAGCCGTTGGCCAGCGCCTTGCGGGCGATCTCGGCCCCGAACTGCTCGTCGACGAGGATCCCGGCTTCCCCGACGGGGGCCCCGTGCTCGACGGCCCGGGCGAACCCGTCGAAGATCACCGACTTCGCGTCGCAGATCCGCGCCGTCTCGGCGGCGTCGGGCTCGCCGGCGATCCCGAACATCTTCTTCTGGAACGACCCCCGGTGGTCGAAGGCCAGGATGAACAGCTGCGACTGGTACCCGAGCGTCATCACCGCGCTCCCTTGCTCTCGTGGCTCTCGTGCCGATCCTCGCCGTGCCCGCCGTCGCCGTCGGCCCTCGGCGTCCCGACCTGGGCCCTCCCGGCGGATGCCGGGCCGGACGGGGTACCCCGGTAGACTAGGGCCGCTCGGTCAACGGCGACCTGCTGGACGAGGCACTCGTGACGGACACGACCGCACCATCGGCGACGGCGCAGACGCTCGACCGGGTGGTGCTGCGGTTCGCCGGCGACTCCGGTGACGGCATGCAGCTGGTCGGCGACCGGTTCACCGACGTCAGCGCGCTGTTCGGCAACGACCTGGCCACCCTGCCGAACTACCCGGCCGAGATCCGCGCCCCGGCCGGCACCATCGCCGGGGTCTCCAGCTTCCAGGTCCAGATCGCCGACTTCGACATCGCCACCCCCGGGGACGCCCCGAACGTGCTCGTGGCCATGAACCCGGCGGCGTTGCGGGCCAACATCGACGACCTCATGCCCGGGGGCACCCTGATCGTCAACGAGGACGCGTTCGAGGAGCGCAACCTGGCCAAGGCCGGCTACGCCTCGAACCCGCTCACCGACGGATCCCTCGACGGATACCGGGTGCACGCCGTGCCGATGACCACGATGACGATCGAGGCCACCAAGGACAGCGGCGCCAAGCCGCGGGACGCCGAGCGCTCGAAGAACTTCTTCGCCCTGGGCCTGGTCTGCTGGATGTTCTCCCGGCCGGTCCAGCCCCTGTTCGACTGGATCGACGAGCGGTTCGGGCGCAGCCCCATCGTGCGCGACGCGAACCGGGCTGCCTTCAGCGCCGGCTACCACTTCGGTGAGACGACCGAACTCTTCGAGACCCCCTACGTCGTGCCGCCGGCGCGGCTGCCGCCCGGCCGGTACCGCAACGTCAGCGGCAACCTGGCTCTGGCCTACGGGATCCTCGCCGCCGCGCACCACGCCAAGTTGGCCGTCTGCTACGCCTCGTACCCGATCACCCCGGCCTCCGACATCCTCCACGAACTGTCGCGCCACAAGGCCCTGGGGGTGCGCACCGTGCAGGCCGAGGACGAGATCGCCGCGATCAGCATCGCGATCGGCGCCGCGTTCGCCGGGGCGCTCGGGGTCACCGCCACCAGCGGCCCCGGGATGGACCTCAAGGCCGAGGCCCTCGGGCTGGCCGTGAGCCTCGAGCTCCCGCTGCTCGTGGTGGACGTGCAGCGGGGCGGGCCGTCGACCGGGCTGCCGACCAAGACCGAGCAGTCCGACCTGCTCCTGGCGCTGTACGGGCGCCACGGGGAGGCGCCGCTGCCCGTGGTCGCCGCCCGCTCGCCGAGCCACTGCTTCGACGTGGCCTTCGAGGCCGCCCGGATCGCGCTCCGGTACCGGACGCCGGTGGTGATCCTCAGCGACGGTTACCTGGCCAACGGATCGGAGCCGTGGCGGTTCCCGCGCATCGCCGACCTGCCCGACATCTCGGTGCCGTTCGCCACCGAGCCCAACCACACCGACGACGACGGCACTCCCAGGTTCTGGCCGTACCAGCGTGACCCCGAGACCCTGGCCCGGCCGTGGGCGGTGCCCGGCACCCCGGGCCTGGCGCACCGGATCGGCGGCCTGGAGAAGGAGGACGGGTCCGGCAACGTCAACTACGAGCCTGCCAACCACGAGCGCATGACCCGCCTCCGCGCCGCGAAGATCGCCGGGATCGCCGCCGACATCCCGCCGGCGGTCGTCGACGACCCGGACCCGCCCGCCGACCTGCTCATCGTCGGATGGGGGAGCACCTGGGGCCCGATCCAGGCCGCCCTGGGCGGCCTCCGGGCCGACGGGCGCCGGGTCGCCCACCTCCACCTCACTCACCTGAACCCGTTCCCGGTGAACCTCGGCGAGATCCTCCGGCGGTACCGGCGGATCCTCGTGCCCGAGATGAACCTCGGGCAGCTGAGCCGCCTCCTGCGGTCCGAGTACCTCGTCGACGCCCGGGGCCTGTCCAAGGTGCAGGGTTTGCCGTTCCGGGCCTCGGAGATCGCGGCCCGGGCCCTGCAGATGCTCGAGTCGTGAACCCCCTACCGAGCCCCCGACCGGGAGTGCGCCCGTGAGCGACACGACGACCCTGCGGCCGGGTCTCACCCGCAAGGACTTCGCCTCCGACCAGGAAGTGCGCTGGTGCCCCGGCTGCGGCGACTACTCGGTGCTGGCGGCCGTGCAGCTCCTGCTCCCCGAGCTGGGGGTGCGCCCCGAGACCCAGGTGTTCGTGAGCGGCATCGGCTGTTCGAGCCGGTTCCCCTACTACCTGCACACCTACGGGCTGCACAGCATCCACGGCCGGGCTCCGGCGGTCGCCACGGGCGTGGCCCTGGCCCGGCCCGACCTCGACGTGTGGGTCGTCACCGGCGACGGCGACGGCCTGTCGATCGGTGGCAACCACCTCATCCACGCGCTGCGCCGGAACGTGAACCTCACCATCCTGCTGTTCAACAACCAGATCTACGGGCTGACCAAGGTCCAGTACTCGCCGACCAGTGAGCTCGGGAAGGTCACGAAGTCGAGCCCGTCCGGGACCGTCGACCACCCGTTCAACCCGGTCTCGGTGGCGCTCGGCGCCGAGGCCTCGTTCGTGGCCCGCACCCACGACATGGACCGCCGCCACATGATGGAGGTGATCGGGAGGGCCCACCGGCACCGGGGGGCGGCGTTCGTCGAGATCTACCAGAACTGCAACGTGTTCAACGACGGGGCCTTCGAGGACATCACGGCCAAGGACCGGCGCGCCGACATGCTCATCGACCTGCGTCACGGCGAGCCGGTCCGGTTCGGCGCCGACCGCAGCCGGGGGGTGCGGCTGAACGCCTTCGGTGAGGCCGAGATCGTCTCGGTCGACGAGGTGGGGGAGGACGCCTTGGTGGTGCACGACGAGCGCCGGGCCGACCCGAGCCTCGCCTTCGCGCTCTCCCGCCTCGCGTCCGGCCCGCACGAGCCCACCCCGATCGGGGTGTTCCGCGCCGTGGAGCGCCCCGTGTACGAGCTGGCGCTGCAGGCGCAGATCGCGGCCGCGACCGAACGCGGCCCCGGGGACCTGCAGCGCCTGATCGAGTCGGGGCACACCTGGGAGGTGCCCGGTCCGGACGGCGACGGCGAGCAGCGGGTGGGCTGAGCCACCGCCGCACCGGCGGGGTCGGCGTCAGACGTCGGCGGGGCGGACCACGAAGCCGGAACGGGGCTTCGGGGCGAAGTACGAGGTCTTCTCCGGCATCCGCACACCGGCGGCGGCCGCGTGGCTGATCACCTCGACGTCGAGCGGCGGGCACAGGAACGCCACGTCGGCCGCGCCGGCGGCGACCAGGCGGGTCACCGCCGCCGCCCCGGGACGGTAGGTCACCGTCACCCCGGGGCCGAGCAGGGGCCGGACGAGCTCGTCGAACAGGGCGCTGCCGACGCCGGCGAGTGCCGGGGGGAGCACCGCCCGCACCAGCGCCGCCGGTTCCGGCCGTACCCGCGCCCGCAGGAGGGACCCGGCCGTCACCACCCCGAGCTCCCCGGGCTCCAGCGCGTCGGCGAGCGCGGCTGCGGCATCCCCCTCCGGGGGTCCCGCCTCACAGACCTCGCAGATCCCCGACAGCGCCCCGGCCCAGTCGCGGCCGGGCGGCGTGCCGGAGAGCAACCGGTGAATCGGTGCAACGGTGAGGTGGGCGGGGTGCAGCGGCGTCAGGAAGGCGAGCACCGCCTGGGCCCCCGCGGGTGCACCGCCGGGCCCGCCCAGCTCGTCGCGCCAGGCCAGTGCCGTCTCGAGGCGATGATGGCCATCGGCCACCACCACCCGCGCCGACCGCAGCGACGCCGAGACCCGGGCCGCGCCCGCCTCGTCGTCCAGCGCCCACATCGTGTGCCGGACGCCGGACGGGTCGGAGGCCTCGGCCAGCACCGCGCCGCCGCTCGCCGTGAGCGTGAGGAGCTCTGATGCGGCCGGCTCGCCGGCGAGGCACCAGATCGGGTCGAGGTTGGCTCGGGTGGCGCGCAGCAGCGCGAGGCGGTCCCGGCGGGCCTTGGGCAGGGTGTGCTCATGCGGGACCAGCCCGTCGGCCCCGAGCCGCTCGGGCAGGCTCAGCGCGCCGAGCAGCCCCGTGGTGGTGCGCAGGTGCCCCGCGGCGTCGACGTGCTCCATGCGGTACCCGTACAGCCGCGGGCGGTCGTCGAGCACCAGCACACCCTCCCGGCGCCAGGTCTCGAGGAGGTCCGCCGCCGCCGCGTACGGGTCGGGCCGGGCGGCACCGGGTTCGGGCAGCAGGAGCCGTACCACGTTGTGCGGGTCGGCGGCACACAGCGCGTGCCGCTCCTCGGGATCGATGACGTCGTACGGTGGTGCGGACAGTCGCGTGAGATCCCGCACCGGGTAGCGCAGGGCCCGGAACGGGCGGAGGTCAACCACACCGGACCCGGGCCGGACACAGGTGCAGACGGAGGGGCACGCTCGGATCGCAGGGAGGAGGTGAGAGTGGCAGAGGCGTACACACGCTACCAGGAAGGGGTGCGGCTGCTGGCGGGGGCGAACGCGCACGCCGCCGCGGTGGCCCTCGAGCGGGCCCGGGACCTCGAGCCCCACGTCGGCTCGATCCGGGAGACGCTCGCCCGTGCCTACTACCGCACCGGGCGCTACGAGGCGGCCGAGGCCGAGTTCGCCAAGGCGGTCGACCTCGACCCCGTGAACGACTACGCCCTGTTCGGCCTCGGCCTGTGCCGGCTGCAGGCCGGGGACCCGGGCGGCGCGCGTCGCCACCTGCGGCTCGCCGTGGCCATGCGGCCGGAGAACCCCGACTACCGCGCCGCGCTCGCCCGGGCCGCCGCCGACCCCGGGGCCGGCCGGTGATCCCGGGTCGCCGGTGAGTGCAGCACCGGCCGGTGCACCCCCCGCGACGGTCGTCTGCGATCTCGACGGCGTGGTGTGGCGGGGCGCGACGCCGGTACCCGGGGCCGCAGCGGCCCTGGGTGACCTGCTCCGCCGGGGGCTGCGGATCCTGTACGTCACGAACAACGCGTTGCGTACCCGGGCGGAGCTGAGCCGGCGGCTCGCCGGGATGGGCGTGGAGGCGGATCCCGACGACGTCCTCACCTCTGCGGTGGTTGCCGCCGGGCTGCTGGCGGCCCGCCTGCGGCGCGGGGCGCGGGTGCTGGTGACCGGCGGCCCCGGCCTGACCGACGAGGTGGGTCGAGCCGGGCTGTCGGTGGTGCGGACGCCTCCCGCCGAGGCGGTGGTCGTCGGCTTGCACCTCGACTTCGACTACGACGCCCTCGACCGGGCGGCCCGCGCCGTTCGGGCCGGTGCGTACTTCGTGGCGACGAACCTCGACCCGACCTACCCGACCGAGGACGGTCCGCGTCCGGGGGCCGGGGCCCTGGTGGCCGCGGTGGCGACTGCCGCCGGGCGGACCCCCGAGGTGGCCGGCAAGCCGGAGGCCCCGACCGTCGCCGCGATCCGGGCCCGGGTGGCGGGCCCCGCCTGCGTCGTCGGGGACCGGCCCTCCACCGACGGGCGGCTCGCCGCCGCGCTGGGATGGCCGTTCGTGCTGGTCCGCAGCGGCGCCCGGGACGACCCCGACGACGGCCCGGTGCCGGCGCTCGACGGTCCCGACCTCGCCGCGGTCGTCCCCGGGATCCTGGGGGTGCTCCCACTACCCTGACGGCACCCGTCCCGGATCCGGAGGGCCCGTCGATGCCGAAGTTGCCGACGCCGCGTGGTGCCCGAGCCGTCCGGCCGCGTCCCGGGTCGCCGTCGCCGGGGGCGCAGCACTGAGCGGCGGCGGGCGGCGCAGGCTCGACGTCGAGCTCGTACGGCGGGGCCTCGCCCCGAGCCGGACGCAAGCCCGGGCGCTCGTCGAGGCCGGCGCCGTACGGGTCGCCGGCCTGCCCGTTCGCAACGCCGCCCGCCGGGTGGCGGGGGAGGAGCCCGTGCAGGTGGCCGCCACCGAGACCGTCCGGTACGTGTCCCGGGGTGGGGCGAAGCTCGCCGGGGCGCTGGCCCGGTTCCGCCCTCCGGTGGCCGGCGCGCGGGTCCTCGACCTCGGTGCCTCCACCGGCGGGTTCACCGACTGCCTCCTCCGCCACGGGGCCGCATCGGTGGTGGCCGTCGACGTCGGCCGGGGCCTGCTCGACTGGCGACTGCGCACCGACCCCCGGGTCCGGGTGCTGGAACGCACGAACGCCCGGGACCTCACCCCGGAGGCGATCGGCGGCCCGACCGACGGCGCCGTGGCCGACCTGTCGTTCATCAGCCTGCGCCACGTCGCCGCCGCCCTGGCCCGCTGCACCCGGCCGGCTGCCTGGTTCGTGCTGCTCGTCAAGCCCCAGTTCGAGGCCGGGCCCCGCGACGTCGGGCGCGGCGGGGTGGTGCGCGACCCGAGGGTGCGGCGGCGGGTCCTCGACGAGGTGGTCGCGGCGCTCGACGCGGTCGGCATCGTCGCGGTGGACGCCGCCGCCTCCGTGCTGCCGGGACCGGCCGGGAACCGGGAGGTCTTCGTGTACGCGCACCGCGCCGGCCCGCGGCCCCCGGACCTGCCGCTCCGCCTCGACCGGGCCGTTGCCGAGGGGGATCCGTGACCGGCACGGGGGACGGGACGCCGGCGCGCACCATCGGCGTGGTGCCCCACCCCGAGCGGGTCCACGCCCGCGAGCTCACCCGGCGGGCGGTGGCGATCCTGACCACGGCGGGCGCCACGGTGCGCCTCCCCGACCCCGACGGGCGGGGCCTCGACCTCCCCGGCGCCCGACCGGTGCCCGCCGCCTCCTTCGCCGACGGGTTGGACGCCGCGGTGTCGATCGGCGGGGACGGCACGATGCTGCGCACCGTGTCCCTCGTCGCGGCGGCCGGGGTGCCGGTGCTCGGGGTGAACGCCGGGCGCCTGGGGTTCCTCACCGCAATCGAGGCGTCCGGACTGGAGGCGGCCCTGCGGTGCCTGCTCGCCGGGCGGGTCCTCGTGGAGGAGCGCATGCTGCTCGAACTGCGGGTTCCGGACCGGCTCGGCGTGCCCACCCCCCTGCTCGCGCTCAACGAGGCCGTGATCGAGAAGCACCACCCGGGGCACCTCACCCGCCTGCGCGTCCGGCTCGACGGTCGGCCGTGGGCCACCTACGCCGCCGACGCGCTCATCGTGGCCAGCCCGACCGGCAGCACCGCCTACGCGTTCTCGGCCCACGGACCGATCGTGTCCCCCCGGCTGGCCTGCATCCTGCTGGTGCCCGCGGCGCCGCACATGCTCTTCGACCGTACGGTCGTGCTCGATCCGGACACGGACGTCGAGGTCGAGGTCGCCGAGGAGCGGCGCGCCCGGCTCACCGTGGACGGCCGGTGCTGGGGCGAGCTCGACCCCGGGGACGTCGTCGGGGTGCGGCGGGCGGCGGGCGCGGCCCGGCTGGTGACCCTCGAGCCCCGGGACTTCTACGGGATCCTGCGCCGGCGGTTCCGTTTGGCCGAGGGGTGAGGCCCGTGGGAGCATCCCGGTGATGGGGCGGGTGCGCGCCGCCGGCACGGCGGTGACCGGACGGGCCCGGCTCGACCGGCGGACCAAGGACCTCGTGCGACGCCTCCGGCCCGGGGAGATCGCGGTCATCGACCATCCCGATCTCGACCGCGTCGCGGCCGAAGCCCTGGTCGCCGCCGGTGCCGCTGCGGTCGTGAACGCCGCGCCCTCCATCACGGGCCGCTACCCCAACGGGGGCCCGATCCGGGTCGTCCGGGCCGGGATCCCGCTCGTCGACGAGGCCGGTGAGGCGGTGTTCACCGAGATCCGGGAGGGCGACGAGGTCCGCGTCGACGGCGGCGAGGTCTGGGTGGGCGACCGCCGGGTGGCGACGGGCCGCCGGCGGGAGGCGGCGGAGGTCGAGGCCGCGATGGAGGCCGCCAAGGCCAACATCGGGGCGGAGCTCGAGCGCTTCGCGGCCAACACGCTCGAGTACATCCGCACCGAGGCCCACGGCACGTTCGAGCCCGTGCGTCTCCCGCCGTTGCGCACCGAGATCCGGGGTCGCCATGCCCTCGTGGTGGTCCGGGGGCACGACTACCGCGACGACCTGCGGGCCCTGCGGGCCTACATCCGGGAGTTCCGTCCCGTGCTCATCGGCGTCGACGGGGGCGCCGACGCGCTCCTCGACGCCGGGCTGCGGCCCGACCTCTTCGTCGGCGACTTCGACTCGCTCAGCGAGCGGGGATGGCGCTGCGGCGCCCAGTTGATCCACCACGTCCACCGGGACGGGCGTGCCCCGGGCCGGGAGCACCTCGTGGCACGCGGGGTCGCCTACGACGAGATCGTGATGGACGGCACCAGTGAGGACGTGGCCATGATCCTGGCCTACGAGGCGGGTGCGAGCCTCATCGTCGCGGTCGGGACCCACGCCACGATGGTCGAGTTCCTCGACAAGGGCCGCCGGGGCATGTCGTCCACGTTCCTCACCCGGCTGCGGCTCGGCCCGGTGCTCGTCGACGCCAAGGGTGTCAGCCGACTCTACGAGGGGCGGGTGCGCCGCCGGGACGTGTACGCCCTCATCGCCGCGGCGCTGGTGGCAATGCTGGTGGTCACGATCGTCTCCGAGCCCCTCCACGTGTTCCTCGACGGGGTCCGCCTCACCCTCGAGGAACTGTGGTACGCCCTCACGGGACGCTCGTGATCAACTTCCGGTTCCACCTGCTGTCGCTCGTCGCGGTGTTCCTCGCCCTGGCGCTGGGGATCGTGATGGGCTCCACCGTCGTCGACCGGGCGATCGTGGAGTCGCTGCGCACCCAGATCGGCGACGTGCGAGACCGGGCCCGGAGCGCCCGGGCGGAGAACGACGCCCTGCGGCGGGAGCTGGACCGCCGGGACGCCTACCTCCGGGCGGTGGCACCGTTCGCGGTGAGCGGGCGCGTCCCCGACGTGGCGGTGGCGATCGTCGCGGTGCGCGGGGTCGACGAGGAGCGGGTGGGTGAGCTGGCCGACCTCGTCGGGCGGGCCGGCGGCACCGTCACCACGGTGGCCTGGCTCGAGGATCCGTGGGCCCTGGGGGAGGCCCGGCGGGAGCAGGCGGCGGCGTTGGCCCGGCTGCTCGGCGTGCCCCGCCGGTCCGACCCGGTGCTGCGGGAGGCCGCGGCCCGGGCGCTGCTCGGGCGCCTGCGCGACGGCCCGGGCCCCGACACCGACGTGCTCGCCGACCTGGAGCGCCTCGGCTTCCTCCGCACCGTCCCGGCCCCCGGAGCCGAGGGCCCCGTCGGGGAGGCGGCCGCGGTGCCGGTAGCCCGGGTGGTGCTGGCCGGGCGGTCCGACGCCCTGCCGGGCGTGCGGCGCCTCTCCGTCGTGCTCGCCGAGGCGGCGGTCGCCGCGGGGCTGCCCGCGGTGGTGGCCGAGGAGCTCGCCGCGGACGACCCGGACTCGCCCCGGGGCCGCTGGGTGGCGGCGGTCCGCGCCGACGCCGATCTGGCCCGGCAGGTGGCGACGGTCGACCACCTCGACCTCACCGAGGGCCGCGTCGCGGCGGTGCTCGCGCTCGCCGAGCTGGCCCGGGGCGTGGCTGGGTCCTACGGCTACGGGCCGGGGGCCACCGCGCCGCTCCCGGCGTGGTGGGCGCCCTGACCACCGTCGGCGGGGCCCGCCGGTGAGCGTCGTCCTGGCGTCGGCGGTGGGGTTCCTGGCCACGCGGTTCGTCCTGGTGGCCGGGCGGGACCTCGCGGTCTCGCCGGGCCTGACCCGCCGGAACTACCGCGACCGGCCGGTGCAGACGGCCTCGGGCCTGTTCATGGTCCTCGGCGTCCTGGTGGTGGAGGCGGGTCGCTCGACGCTCGGGGCGTTCGGGCTCGGCGACCCGCCGGGGCTCAACCCGGCCCGCCCGCTCATCCTGTTCGCCGTGCTCGGATTCGGCCTGCTCGGCTTCGTCGACGACGTGCTCGGCACCGACGACCGGGGGTTCCGCGGGCACCTGCGGGCACTCGCCGCCGGTCGGCTCACCACCGGGACCGCCAAGCTCGTCGGCGGCGCCGCCATCGCGCTGATCGTGGCGGCCGCGCCGGGGTTCGTCACCGGCAAGCGGCTCGTCGCCGATGCGCTGCTCGTGGCCCTCGCCGCGAACCTCGGCAACCTGCTCGATCGCGCCCCGGGCCGGACCGTCAAGGCGGCGCTGGTCGCCTGGGTGCCGCTGGCC
>CALEDW010000139.1 GCA_937949585.1 uncultured Acidimicrobiia bacterium | reverse complement strand
CACCATCTCCACCCGGGACGGGGAGGCCAGCCGGCCCCGGCGGGGGCGGCCCCTTCGCAGCTGCGCGGCGTCGAGCCGGTGCGCCGCCGGGTTCGGTCGCGGCCGGCCGTCCTCGCCGGCGACGAAGGTGGGCAGGAGGCGGACCCCGGGCCGGCCCCGCTCGGCCACCGCGTACAGGTGGGTCAGCTCGACCGGTCGGCGCTCCTCGATCACCGCCGCGGTCTCGCCGCGCAGGGCCCGCAGCCAATCGGCGAGCTCCTCGGCGTTGGAGACGGTCGCCGACAGGCAGACGAGGCGGACGTCGTGGGGCAGGTGGATGATCACCTCCTCCCAGACCGCACCCCGCACCCGGTCCTGGAGGTAGTGCACTTCGTCGAGGACCACGTACCGCAGCCCGGCCAGCAGGTCGGAACCGGCGTAGATCATGTTGCGCAGCACCTCGGTGGTCATGACCACCACCGGCGCCTCGGGCCGGATCGCGTTGTCGCCCGTGAGCAGCCCGACCCGCTCGGAGCCGCAGCGGGCCGCCAACTCGAGGTACTTCTGGTTCGACAGGGCCTTCAGGGGCGAGGTGTAGAACGCCTTGTTGCCCGACGCCAGTGCGACCTCCACCGCGTACTCCGCCACCAGGGTCTTCCCCGACCCGGTAGGGGCGGCGACCAGCACCGAGTGGCCGGCGTCGACGGCGTCGAGGGCCTCGGACTGGAACGGGTCGAGGGGGAACGGGAGCCGGGCTTCGAAGCGGTGCCGGAGGCCGCCGGTCACGGACCGCCCGTGGGGTCCGGCGTGCCCGCCGGCGCCTCCGGGGCCGAGCCCTGCCCCGCGGCCGGGACGCCGCCCGTGGTGGGCGGCGCGGGGTTGGCCGTGGTCGGCGGGGAGGTGGCCGGTGCGGGCAGGGTGGTGGGGAGCTCGATCGGGGGCACGACCGTACCGCCGTCGTCGTCCCAGGCCGCGTGCATCCCCCAGATGACCCCGGCGGTGCCGAGCACCACCGCCGCGGCGGTGAGCGCCGCGAGCACCACTTCCCGGCGGCGTCCCGGGGGTGTCCAGGCCCCGGGGGCGGTGGGGCGGGCGCGGGGACGGCTCATCGGCGCAGGATCCTACCGAGGAGGATGACGATCTCGTAGAAGACCCACATCGGCACTGCCATCGCCAGCATGGTGTAGGGGTCCTGGCTCGGCGTGATGATCGCCGCGAAGGCGGCCACACCGACGATCACCCCCCGGCGCCACCGGCGGAGCTGGGAGGTGCTGACGGCCCCGGCGATGAGCAGGAAGGTGAGCAGCACCGGGAACTCGAACGCGAGCCCGAACCCCAGGATGATCAGCATGACGAGGCTGAGGTAGCGGTCGGAGGTGAGCAACGGTTCCTGTGCCTCACCCCCGATGTTGAGGAGGAAGCCGAGGGCGGCGGGAAGGGTTCGCAAGGCCACGAACGCGCCGACGGCGAACAGGAGCAGCGCCGAGATCACGAACGGCACGGCGTAGCGCTTCTCCCGGGGGTGCAGACCCGGGGTGACGAAGCGCCAGAGCTGGTAGAGCCACACCGGGAGCGCAAGGACGATCCCCCCGTAGGTGGCGACCTTCAGCCGCACCACGAACGCGTCGGTCGGTCCGGTGAACACCAGCGCGTCGCGCCGTCCCTCGGTGGCCTCCCGGTAGTAGCGGACCAGCCAGCCGATGACGTCGTTCGACAGCCAGAACGCGATGACGGTGCCGATCACGACGGCCGCCAGCGAGATGATCACGCGGCGGCGCAGCTCGGCGAGGTGCTCGATGACCGTCATCCGGGCGTCGTGGGTGCGCACCGGCCGGGGCCGGCGCCGAAGGGGGGGCACCGGGCTCCCCTACCGCCGGGGGGAGCGGAAGCGCGACGGCGCCCGGGCTCCGCGCCCGGGTGTGTGCGGGCCGGCGGGCGACGACGGCGGCGACGGAGTGCGGTACCGGGACGGGGCACGGGGCGCAGGGGCCGTCTCCGGGGGGCGCAGCGGGACCGCGTCCGGGGCCGTGCGGTCCGGTGGTTCGATGGCCGGCTCTTCGAGGTCACCGAGATCGAGGGCCTCGTCGAGCTCGAGGCGGATCTGGTCCTGGACCCGGCGTACCTGCCGGACGGCCCGTCCCACCTGCCGGGCCACCTCGGGGAGGCGGTTCGGCCCGAACACCAGCAGCGCCAGGATCAGGATGACGAGGATCTCCGCCGGCCCGAGCTGCGGCATCGGGCTCCTTTCGCCAGGCGGCGGATGATCCTAGCGAGCGCCGCGGTTCGGACGGCCGGCGGGGCCGGCCGCCAGGCCCGCCGACGGGCCGTCACCGGCGGCGAGCGGCCGCAGCGCGGCCCGGAAGTCCTCGAAGGCCCGCACCGTCGTCGCGACCTCGTCACGGGCACGTCGGGCGGCCACGGCGAGCGCGAGCACCGAAAGCATGAGCCCCGACCCGATTGCCACCCAGAGCGCGATCACGGGTTCACCCTACCGCATCCCCGGAAGCGCGCAAGAGGGCGACGACGTCGTCGAACCATCCCGGGTCCTGGAGGCGCTCGTGGAGTTCGAGCAGGTCGTCGGGCCCGAACGGCGGGCCGCCCGGGCGTTCGTTCAGCTCGGCGGGCAGTCGCCACACGTCGAGGCGCACCCCCGAGGAGACGAGCACGTCGACGATCCGTTCACTCGCCGGGCGGGTCACCGCTTGTGCGCACCGTGGGCACCGGAACAGGTACGCCCCGGAGGCATCGTCCGAGCAAACGCGTACCGTGATGTCGCCCAGCCCGAGGGTCACGTCCCCGCAGGTCGGGCAGCTGGCCCGGATCGTGGTCACCGTCGCGGCCCCCTTCCTCGCATCCGCACGGCGTACCCATCGGCAGGGCCGGTGGCCTCCTTGAGGACACGTCGGCATGGCAGCATCGGGGTGTGCCGGAACCCGAGCGGGCGGGGACGCCCCCGATCGCGTTCGCCCACCGCGGGGCGCGCACCGAGGAGCCCGAGAACACCCTGGCGGCGTTCCGGCGCGCCCTCGAGCAGGGCGCCACCGGCCTCGAGACCGACGCCTGGCTCGCCGGCGACGGCGAGGTGGTGCTGACCCACGACCGGACGGTCCGCCAACGGCTGCGGCGGCTGGCCGTCGCCCGCACGCCGTCGTCACGCCTCGGGGCCGCGGGGGTCCCGCGCCTCGCCGAGGTCTACGCGGCGTGCGGGACCGACTTCGAGCTGTCGGTCGACGCCAAGGAGGCGCGGGTGGCGCAGCCCCTCATCGAGGTGGCCCGGACCCACGGCGCCGCGCACCGGCTCTGGGTGTGTCACCCCTCGCTGGAGGTGCTGGCGGAGCTGCGCGCCGGCGCGCCCGACGTGCGCCTCGTCCACTCCCCCGGCCGGCGCCGCGTGCGCGGCCGGGACGCCGAACGCCACGCGGCCGCCCTCGCCGCCGCCAGCGTCGACGCCTGCAACCTGCACCACACCGAGTGGTCGCTGGGGCTGGTGACGCTGTACCACCGCTTCGGCGTGCGTGCGTTCGCCTGGGACGCGCAGGAGACGCGCCACCTGCGGGCGGTGCTGGCGATGGGGATCGACGCGGTCTACTGCGACCGTGTGGACCGCATGGTGGCGGCGGTCGGCGAGTGGGGGCTCAGAAGAGACGCACACGGTTGAGGGGCCAGATCCGCACGAAGACCCGTCCCACGATGTCGGAGCGGCGGACCGGCCCGAAGAACGTGGAGTCCTTCGAGAACGGCCGGTTGTCACCGAGCACGTAGTAGCTGTCGGGCGGGACCGCCACCGGGCCGAAGTCCCGCGAGCGCACCTCGGGGGGCAGGTAGGGCTCCCGGATCCGCCGCCCGTTGACGTACACGCGGCCGTCCCGGCCTTCGAGGCGGTCGCCCGGGAGCCCGACCACCCGCTTCACCAGGTCCTTCACGTCACCGGCGGCCGCGGCCGGGGGCGCCCGGAACACCACGACGTCGCCGCGGCGGGGATCATGGAGGCGGTAGGAGAGCTTGTTCACCAACACCCGGTCGCCGACCTGCAGGGTGGGCACCATCGACTCGGAGGGGATGTAGAAGGCCTGGAACACGAACGCCCGGACGACGACCGCGATGACCACCGCGACGACGACCAGCACCACCCACTCCAGGGCCGAGCGCCGCGGATCCCCCCGAGACGCCTCGGGGGGAGCGGCGTCGCCACCGGGGACCGGTCCGGTTCCCGGGAGCGGCGCGGTCCGGACCGCCCGGGTCGGGGTGGGTCCCGCGCCGTGCTCGACGGTGGAGCTCACGGTCGGGTCGTGCTCCGGCGCGCTCACGGGCGAGGCTCCTCCTCGGGCGGCCCCGACGGACGGACGGGCCGCGGGGCATCCTCGCACGCCGCCGGCCCCGCGATCCCCTCGGCCCGGTCGCCGCCCGGGCCTCCAGGGTCGGTGGCGGCGATCGCCGCCACCGCGGCGGCCTCGAACAGGAGGGGGTCGGCCTCGGCCGGACGGCCCATGGATGCGACCCGAATCCCCCGCGCCCGGAGCCGTTCGATGATCCCCGCCGGGGGCACGAGGCGGACGTCGTGACGGGCCGTGACGCCGGCCTGCTCGAGGATGGCCAGCAACCCCGCCGCCTCGGCGGCGTCGCGGGCCGGGACCGGGACCGTCACCCGCGACCGGCAGAGGCGACCGAGCGCGGTGAGCGTGTGGTGGGAGACCCCCCGGTGGCGGTCCCGGGGATCGGCGGCAGAGGCCCGCAGCGCGGCGAACGGCCGGCCGCCGAGGGCGGCGGCCGTGTCGAGCACGGCGGCGACCTCGGTGCCGGTCGTGCCGAGGGTGGAGCC
>CALEDW010000138.1 GCA_937949585.1 uncultured Acidimicrobiia bacterium | reverse complement strand
CGGGGCGGGCGATGAGCTCCACCACCGCCGAGTGCAGCGCGTCCGACGACCAGATCGGCGCCGAGCAGCCCTCCACGTAGTGGACGCTCGACCCCTCGTCGGCGATGATCAGCGTCCGCTCGAACTGGCCGGCGTTCTCGGCGTTGATCCGGAAGTAGGCCTGCAGCGGCATCGGGACCTGCACCCCGGGTGGCACGTAGATGAACGATCCGCCGCTCCACACCGCCGAGTTGAGCGCCGCGAACTTGTTGTCGCCGGGCGGGATCACGGTGCCGAAGTGCTCTCGCACCAACTCGGGGTGCTCCCGCACGGCGGTGTCCATGTCGCAGAAGATCACCCCGAGCCGCTCGAGGTCCTCCCGGTTGCGGTGGTACACCACCTCGCTCTCGTACTGGGCGGTGACCCCGGCGAGGAACTTGCGCTCGGCCTCGGGGATCCCGAGCCGCTCGTAGGTCTTGCGCATGTCCTCGGGGAGCATGTCCCAGTCGGCGACCTGCCCCTCGGTCGGCTTGATGTAGTAGTAGATGTCGTCGAAGTCGATGTCCGGCATGTTCCGGGCGAACCAGGCCAGCATCGGCTTGCGCTCGAACCGGCGCAGCGCGGCGAGCCGGAACCGGGTCATCCACTCCGGCTCCTGCTTGTGCCAGGAGATCTCCCGCACGATCTCCTCGTTCAGCCCCTTGCGGGGCTTGAACACGTACTCCTCACGGTCGTGCCAGCCGAGGCGGTACTTGCCGAGGTCGACACCGGTCACGCTCATCGCGCTCTCCTCTGCTCCGGCCGGGGTGGCGGCCACCCCGGTCGGATTTCCACTACGGCGATAGTAGCAATTCGCAGGCCGGCGACGGCCACTCAGAGCCGGGCGGCGCCGGCTTCCGAGGCGGGACGGGTGGTGGTCGGGCCCGGACGGCTGCGGGCGCCGGCGGGGCCGGCGGCGGCCCGGGCCCGCTGCAGCACCTCCCCGAGCCGGTCGACGAGCTCCTGGTAGCGGCCCAGGTCACGGTCGGCCAGCGCCTGCTGGGCCTGCTCGTACAGGTCGGCCGCCTCGTCCAGCAGGGCTCGCAGCGAGCCGTCCGGGGCCGGCTCCGGCTCTCCGGGCTCCGGGGCCGGCGGCTCGCCCGGCCCCGTCCCTCCGGGTTCGCCGCTCTCGAGGCCGGAGAACTCGGGGAACCGGGCCAGGGCGGCACGCACCGTGGGCGCGAAGAACGCCTTGCCGTTGTAGTAGACGACCACGAACCGGAACGCGGGCAGCTGCTGCCCGGCCTGGGCCTGCACGTAGACCGGTCGGATGTACAGCAACGAGTTCCCAACCGGGATGAGCTGCAGGCTGCCCTGCACCACCAGCGACCCGCTGCGGGACAGCAGGGTGTACTGCTCGGAGATCTCCACGTTGTTGTTGATCGCCGAGTCGACCTGCACCGGTCCCTCCACCGGGACCCCGGGCGGGATCACGAACGCCTGGAGTCGCCCGTAGTCCTCCGGCTCGGAGCTGGCGGTCATGAACGCCACGAGGTTCTCCAGGACGTTCCCCCGCGACACCGGCACGAACGGACGGATGAGGATGAACTCCTCCCGGGGCCGGTCGGGCAGGCGGATGAGCACGTAGAGCGGGTCGATCCGCCGACCCACCGACGCCGCAGCCTGGGGTTCGCGGGTGGTGGTCGTCGGTCCCGGCTCCACGTCGCCGAGCCCGTCGAAGCTGACCGGTCCCGTACCGGGGTCGCGGCTGATCTCCCAGAGGTCGGCCTTGTTGTAGAAGGTGGTGGGGTTCGTCATGTGGTAGGCACGGAACACGTCGGTCTGCACCCGGAAGAGGTCCTGCGGGTAGCGCAGGTGCTCCTGCAGCCCGTCGGGCATGGCCGACAGGTCGCGGTACATCCCGGGGAACGCCTTCCGCCAGGCCCGGAGCACGGGGTCCCGCGGGTCGATCACGTAGAACCGCACGGTGCCGTCGTAGGCGTCCACGGTGATCTTCACCGAGTTGCGCACGTAGTTCACCCCGGCCGGGATCCCCCCCGACGCCTGGCGGGTCCGCTGCGAGTACGGGTAGTGGCCGGAACTGGTGTAGCCGTCGAGGACCCACAGCAGCCGCCCGCCGACCACCACCGGGTAGGCATCGTCGTCGAGGTCGAGGTAGGGAGCCAGCATCTCCACCCGGTTGCGGACATCCCGGTGGAACAGCACCCGCGACCCCGGCTGCACCTGGCCCGTGACGAGCAGGCTCCAGTCGGCGAAACGCAGCGCGAACGCGCTGCGGCGCATGAACCCGCTCACCCGCACGCCGTCCCGGCCGCGGTAGCGGGTGAAGGCCTCGCGGCCGTCGGGCCGGCGGAAGTTGAGCTCGCGCTGGCGGGCGCCGACGAGGGCGTACCCGGTGAGGTTCTCACCGAAGTACACCTCGGGGCGGCGGAGGTCGATCTCGCCCTCCGGCGGGATGTTGCTGAGCAGGAACTCAGGGCGCCCGGCGGCGGTGGCGTCGTTGGCGCGGCTCACCACCACCCCGTAGCCGTGCGTGTACACGATGCGGCGATTCACCCAGGTCTGGCTGGGGAGGTCGGCCTGATTGAGCTCGCGTGCCGCCACGAGGACCTGGCGCAGGGTGCCGTCGATCGTGTAGCGGTCGACGTCGGCGTTGGCGAACTGGTAGAAGGTCTGGAACCCCTGGAACGACTGGTAGTTCCGCAACGCCTCCGGCGTGTCCCACAGCCGGGCGTTGTCGATCGTCTGCGCGTTGCGCTCGAGCTCGGGCGCGTCGAGGTCGGTCTGGTACTCGAAGCGCTGCGTGCGCACCCCGTCCAGGCCGAACGCGGCCCGCGTGGCCCGGATGTTGCGCCGGATGTAGCGCCGCTCCTGGGCCAGTTCGTTCGGTTCCACCCGCACCTGCTGGTACAGGGCGGGGACGACCGTCCCGATCACCAACGACGTGAACGCCCAGAGCCCCACCGCGATCACCGGCAGCACCCAGCCCCGTCTCCAGATGTTCCAGACGAACAGGCCGGCGGCCACCACCGAGATCACCATGAGCAGGTTCAGGGCGGGCAGGTGAGCGGCCACGTCGGTCTTCCCCGCGCCCTGGACGACCCCCCGGGCGGAGAAGTTGAGCCCGTAGCGAGCCAGGGCGTACTGACCGGTCTTGGCCAGGGCCATGAACGCCAGCAGCA
>CALEDW010000137.1 GCA_937949585.1 uncultured Acidimicrobiia bacterium | reverse complement strand
GCGCGCCGGCCCGGGAACCCGGTGCCGCAGCCGACCTTCGGGGTGATCGTCCTCGTGCTCGCGGCGGCGCTGGCGATCGCGGCGCTGCTGCTCAGCACCCGCTGAGCTCGGTTCCGACCGCCTCGGCCAGGCGGGCCGCCGTCGCCGCCGCGTCCGCCTCGTCCGGGTAGGGGTGGCGGGGCCAGAAGAAGCCGCGCAGCCCGTCACCGCGACGGCGGGGCACCACGTGCACGTGCAGGTGCGGCACACTCTGGCTCACCACCGTGTTCGTGGCGGTGAAGGTGCCCTGCGCGCCCAGCGCCGCGACCACCGCCCGCGACACGGCGCGCACCGTCGACCACAGCGGTCCGATCAGCTCGTCGGGCAGCACGTTGAGGTGCTCGACGTGGCGGGCCGGCACCACCAGGACGTGGCCGGGGAACAGGGGCCGGTGGTCGAGAAAGGCCCGCACCGGTCCGCCGGCGAGCACGTGATGAGCCGGCCGGGCACCGGACACGACCTCACAGAAGGTGCAGGGGCGCGGCCCGGCCGCCACGCCGACGCTGCCGGGCTCAGCCGCCGGCGGTGGCCGGAGCCGCCGGCCCGGTGTCGTAGGGACGGAGACGGTCCGGGGCGGCGTCGCGCTTGAGGACCATCACCTTGCGCCGGAAGTAGCAGACCTCCTCGCCCCGCTGGTTGTAGCCGAACGTCTCCACCGTCACCACACCCCGGTCCGGTTTCGACGACGACTCTCGCTTGTCCAGCACCCGGGTCTCGGCATAGATCGTGTCCCCGTGGAAGGTGGGGCGGCGGTGCTGGAGCGACTCCACCTCGAGGTTGGCGACCGCCGAGCCGCTCACGTCGGGGACGCTCATTCCCAGCACCACCGAGTACACGAGGTTGCCGACCACCACGTTGCGCCCGAACTGGGTCTGGGTCTCCGCGTACCAGGCGTCGGTGTGCAGCGGATGGTGGTTCATCGTGATCATGCAGAAGAGGTGGTCGTCGTACTCGGTGATCGTCTTGCCGGGCCAGTGCCGGTAGACGTCGCCCACCTCGAAGTCCTCGAAGTAGCGGCCGAAGGGGCGCTCGTGGACGGTCATGCGGTTCGCTCCTGAGCCGGGACGGATCGGCGCGCGAGGCTAGCGACGCATGACTCCGGCGCACCCACCCGACCCGGCGCGGGTGCGCGTCCCCGAGGCGCTGGTTGCAGCGCTGGGCGGCTGGGTGACCGCCCGGGTGCTGGTGGCCGGCGCGCTGGCCCTCGCCCGCTTCCTCGCCGACCGGCTCGACGACGTCGGCGAGGCCGCCCGCACGGCGGCCGCGGCCGGACTCCGGGGCTGGGACGCGGCCTGGTACATCGACATCGCCCGGCGCGGCTACGGGGCGCTCGGCGAGGAGGCGGTGCGGTTCTTCCCGTTGCAGGCCGGCCTCGCCCGGGCCGGGGGGCTGGGGGTCCTCGACCCGGCGTGGCCGTCGGTGGTGGTGGCCAACCTTGCCGCGCTCGCCGCCGCAGCCGGGCTCTGGGCCCTGGCCCGGCGCGAAGGCCTCGACCGGCCGGCCGCCGGCCACGCGGCCTGGCTGCTGCAGCTGTGGCCGGCCGGGTTCGTGCTCGTCATGGGCTACGCCGAGGCGGTGTCGCTCGCGCTCTCGGTCGGGGTGTTCCTGGCCCTACGCCGCCGGGCCTGGTGGGTGGCGGGCGGGCTCGGTGTGATCGCCGGGCTGAGCCGGCCGACCGGGTTCCTGCTGGCGGTGCCGGCGGCGATCGAGGCGACCCGGGGACGGCGCGCCGCGAGGAGCACGCAGTGGGCGGCCCGGGCCGTGGCGGTGGCCGGCCCGCTGGTGGGCACCGCCGGGTTCCTGAGCTGGGTGGGGACCCGGTTCGGCGACCCCTGGCTGCCCTACACCGTGCAGACCCGGCCCGGCTTCAAAGGCGAGTTCCGCGACCCGTTCACCACCGTCGCCGACGCGTTCGGGGGGTTGGCGTCGGGCGACCGGGTCGGCACCGGCCTGCACGCCGTGTGGCTGCTGCTCACCGTGGCGCTCCTGGCGGTCTGCGCCCGGCGGCTGCCCGTCTCGTATCCCGCGTACGCCGCGGTCGTGCTCACCGCGGCGGCGGTGTCGGAGAACCTCGACTCCTTCGAGCGGTACGCGCTGGGTGCGTTCCCGCTCGTGCTCGCCGCCGCGACGCTCCTCGCCGCCCCGCTCCCCGCCGCGACACAGGTACGGCGAGGCGTCTATGCGCTCGCCGGTGCGGCGCTGAGCGGCTACGCGGTTCTGGCCTTCCTCGGGGTGTACGTGCCCTGAGTGGGGCCCGCGGGCCGCGTCCGCCCGGGGGGGCGGCGCGGGCGCCCGGTCAGTGGCGCACCGAGCGGGCCTCGCTCACCAGGCACAGCCCGCCCCGGGCCGCCAGGAGCGGACGGACCGTGTCCACCACCCGGTCGGCGAGGTCGGGGTCCACCGCCACCAGCACCATCGTGTTGTCGAACACCCCCGAGAACAGGTCGCCGCCCCGCCGACCCCGGCTGCCCCGGCCGAACACGCCTTTGATCGCCGTGTAGTCGTGGACGCCGATGCGTTCGAGGTCGGCGAGCAGCCCCTCGGCGTCGAGGGAGTCCACCACGATCTCGATCCGGATCACCTCCTGCACCCGGGCACCTCCCGTAGCGGCGGGTCTGGCCGGTCGTCGACCCGTTGCCATGGTGGCGGGCCGGGGCCCTCCCGTCCACCCGCGCCACCCGGGTTCATCCGACGAGCCGCTCGACGACCGCGAAGTACAGCGGCACCCCGACCACGACGTTGAACGGGAACGTCACCGCCAGGGCCATGGTGAAGTAGCGGCTGACCCGGGCCTCGGGGATGGCCGAGCGGGCGACGGCGGGCACGACGATGTAGGAGCCGCTGGCGGCCAGCACCGCCAGGAGCGTGACGTCGCCCACCGAGAACCCCAGCGCCCAGCCCACGGCGATCGCCACCGCGGCGTTGAACAGCGGAAGCAGCACGGCGAAGGCGATGAGGAACCGACCGACGTCGCGGGCTTCCCGCAGCTGCCGGGCGACGAGCAGGCCGACCTCGAGGAGGAAGAACGCCAGGAACCCTTTGAACAGGTCGCCGGTGAACACCTTCATGGCCCGGCCACCTTCGTCGCCGCTCACGTACCCGATCACGAGGCTGCCGATGAGGAGCACCTGGGCGCCCTCGGTGAACGCCTCCCGGAACACCTCCCGCAGCGGGGTCGGCGCCGCCCCGGGGGCGTCGGCCGCAGCGGGGACGGCCCCGGTGACCCGCCGCCGGCTGCGGACCCAGGCCGCCAGCAGGACGGCCATGATCACCGCCGGCGACTCCATGAGCACCAGCGCCACCGTCATGTAGCCGCCCGGCTCGTGGCCCCGTCCGCTCACATAGGACGAGGCGGCGATGAACGTGACGGCGCTGACCGACCCGTAGGTGGCCGCGATCGCGGCCGCGTCGAACGGGTCGACCCGACGGCGCAACACCAGGAACGCCCATCCCGGGATGGCCAGCGCCAGCAGGACGGCGACGAGGAGCACGAGCGCGCCGTCGCCGCCGACCCCGCCCTCGGACAGGGCCTGGCCGCCCTTGAACCCGATCGCCACCAGCAGGTACAGGGACAGAAAGCGCGCGATCGGGGCGGGGATGTCGAGGTTCGAGCGCACCAGCCCGGCGGCGACCCCGAGGACGAAGTACAGCACCGCCGGGTCGACGAGGTTCTTGGCCACGCTCCTCCACCCCGTGCCCGAGACGACCCCCCGCCCGGAGGGTGCCGGACGCTAGCACGCCGCTGTGGGGGCGCTGCGAGGAGGGCGGGCACTGCCGGCGGCGCTGCGGGGCGGTGCCGGACGGCGGCGTCACACGAGGCCGAGCTCGCCGAGCCGGGCGGCCCGGGCGAGGTCGCCGTCGATGCGCAGGCGCCGGGTGCTGAACGCGTCGGCGCCGGAGAGCTCTCCGTTGACGATCCGCAGGTAGTCGGCGGCCTCGGCCCGGATCGTGACGTCGGCGGCGTCGATCTCGGCGTCGGCGCGCTCCACGACCAGCGTGGCGTCCCGAACGGTCACCACCCACACCCCGCCGCCGTCACCGCCCAGCGCGAACTGCACCACGAGGTCCTCCCCGGCGGCCCGGGCCGGGTCGAACCGCCGGGCCATCTGCTCGAACACCTCGGCGCAGTCCCGCGCCCGTCGGGTCGCGGCGCGGGCGATCCGGGCCTGCTCGGCAGGGAGGAGATCGGCCTCCATGGCCTCGACCGCCTCGGCGAGGACCCGGATCATCTCGTCGGCGAGGTCCCGGTCGATGCACAGGGGCGGCGCCAGCCCCACCACCTCGGTCCCCATGGCCCGGACATAGAGGCCTCGCTCCCAGGCCTCGGCCTCGACCCGGGTGCAGGCCGAGTGCGGCATCGAGAAGCCCCGTCCCGTCTCCCGGTCGGCGACGAGCTCCACCCCCACCATGAGCCCCTGCCCCCGGATCTCCCCGACGCTGGGCCGCTCCCCGATCGCCTCCCGGAGCCGGTCTCGCAGGTAGTCACCGACCGTCGCCGCGTTGGCGGGGAGGTCCTCCCTTTCGATGATCTCCAGGTTGGCCAGCGCCGCGGCGCAGCCCGCCGGGTGGCCCATGTAGGTGAAGCCGTGAGCGAGCGGCATGTGCCCGGGGAGCCGTTCGGCGATCGTGTCGTAGATCTCCGCCGAGACCACCGAGGCGCCGAGGGGCTGGTATCCGCTGGTGAGGCCCTTGGCCAGGGTGACGACGTCGGGGCGCACGCCTTCGTGGTCGACACCGAACATCCGCCCGGTGCGACCGAAGCCGGTGACGACCTCGTCGCAGATGAGCAGGATCCCGTACCGGTCGCAGAGCTCCCGCACCCGGGTGAGGTAGCCGGCCGGCGGGGGGATGATCCCGCCGGCACCCATCACCGGCTCGACGATGAACGCGGCGACGGTCTCGGGCCCTTCCCGCCGGATCACGGCCTCCAGCTCGTCGGCACAGGCCAGCGCGCAGTCCGGCCAGCGCAGCCCCAGCTCACATCGGAAGCAGTAGGGCGCGGCGATGTGGGTGAACCCGGGGGCGAGGGGCCCGAAGTGCCAGCGCATCGGCATGATGCCGGTGGCGGTCATGGTGGCGACGGTGAGGCCGTGGTAGCCGTGATGGCGGGCGACGATCGTGGTGCGGCGCTCCTCTCCCCGCATCGCCCAGTAGAGCCGCACGAGCTTGATGTTCGTCTCGTTGGCCTCCGACCCTCCCGAGGCGAACATCACGTGGTCGAGACCCCAGGCGGGCGGGAACATCGCGCAGAGCCGCTCGGCGAGCTCGACGGCCCGGGGATGGCTCTGGCCGTGGAAGGTGGTGAAGTAGTCGAGCTCGCGCAACTGGGCGGTGATGGCGTCGATGATCTCGGTGCGCCCGTGACCGACGTTCACGCACCACAGGCCGGCGAACCCGTCGATGATCTTCCGGCCCCGGTCGTCGGTGAGACGGCAGCCGTCCGCCGACACGACGACTCGGGCACCGTGCTCGCGCATCTCCCGGGGTGCGGTGACGGGGTGGATGAGGTGGGCGGCGTCACGGCGGGCCAGGTCGGTCATCGGCTTCATCGTCGGGCTCCTCCTGGGCTCGGGGCGACGGTGCGACGGGGGTGGGCGGTGGGGCGGGCGGCGCGGGCGGCGGGTCGGGCGAGGCCCGAGGTGGCGCACCGCGACTTCGGCACCTCCGCACCCCGGACTCGGCGGGCCACCTCAACCCCCGGCGCCCTGCTGCCGGACGAACGCCGCGGATCCTTCGAGGAAGCGGGGGACGTCGGCCGCCTTCCCCGCGGCGAGGTCTTTGAAGAACGCCGGGAGGTAGAGCTCCCGGGCGTCGGCCGCGATCGCCCCCATGACCGCGTCGGCGAGCTCGTCGACGGTGACCGGGGTCACCGGGGCGGTGAACGGGTCGTTGTCCGGCACGTCGAACAGCTCGGTGTCGACGACGCCGGGGTACACGACGAGGGTCCGCACGCCGGTGTTCCAGAGGTCGACTGCGGTCACCTCGGTGAACACCGACAACGCGGCCTTCGAGGCTGCGTAGGCGGCTTCTCCGGGCGAGGAGAGGGTGGCGGCCACGGAGCTGACGCTCACCACCAGGCCGTCGCCGCGCTCGACCATCTGGGGGACCAGCGCCAAGGTGAGGCGCGCCGGGGCGAGGAAGTTCACCTGCAGCACGGTCTCGACGGTGGCGGCGTCGAGGGCGAGGACGTGGCGGCGCTTGGGGATCCCGGCGTTGTTCACCAGCACGTCGACCCGCCCGAACGCCCCGAGCGCCTCGGCGGCCAGCCGCTCGACCTGGTCGGGGTCGGCGAGGTCGCAGACCCAGGAACGGCTCCGGGGGGCGTGAGCCAGGCAACGGGAGCGCACGTCGGCGAGTCGGTCGGCCCGACGGGCGCAGATGCCCACCGTGGCGCCGGCGGCGGCGAAGCGTTCGGCGAGGGTCGCGCCGATGCCCGACGAGGCGCCGGTGATGAGCGCCACCTTGCCGGCCAGATCCATCCGGCACCTCCCACGGTTGCGTGCCCAGCGGTGCGTGCCCACCGTTGTGTGCCGGCGGTTGCGTGCCGGCGGTTGCGTGCCGGCGGTTGCGTGCCGGCGGTTGTGTGCCGGTCACGGGGAGCACGCCCTCGACGCCGGACCGACGTACGGTGCGTGTCCACCGCATCCTCAGCGTAGGTGCGAGCACGACACCCGGCACGGGCGCATCGGCGCACTGGGAGTCGGCCCGAGGATCAGCCGGACCGGTACCGGGCGATCAGGCCCCGGGCGATCACCATCCGCTGGATCTCGTTGGTGCCCTCCCCGATGAGCATGAGGGGTACGTCCCGGTAGTACCGCTCGATCGGCAGGTCGGTGGTGTAGCCGACCCCGCCGTGGATACGCATCGCCTCGGTGACCACCATCAGCGCCGTCTCCGAGGCGAAGAGCTTGGCCATCCCGGCCTCCACATCGGCTCGTTGGCCGGCCTGGCGGCACCGGGCGGCGTGTTCGGTCAGCAGCCGCGCCGCCGTGAGCGCGGTGCCCATGTCGGCGAGCTTCTGCTGGACGGCCTGGTGCTCGGCGATCGGCCGCCCGAACGTACGGCGCTGCTGCGCGTAGGTGATCGCGGCCTCGAACGCGGCCCGGGCCACCCCGACGGCGCGGGCGGCGATGTTGATGCGCCCGACCTCGAGGGCGGCGAGCATGAACGTGAGCCCCCGGCCCAGCCCATCGGGCCCGCCGAGCACCGCGTCGGCGCCGACCCGGTGCCCGGCGTAGTGCATCTCGACGGTCTCGAGGCCCTTGTAGCCGAGCTTGCCGATGTGGCGTACCACGGTGATGCCCCCGGCGCGGGGACCCGGCTCCTTCTCCACCATGAAGCAGGTGATGCCCTCGTCGGTGCGGGCCGCCAGCGCCACCAGTCCGGCACGTTCCCCGTTCGTGACCCAGGACTTCGTCCCCTCGATGACGTAGGTGTCGCCGTCGCGCCGGGCCCGGCAGGACAGGTTGCGGGTGTCGGAGCCGGCGTCGGGCTCCGACAACGACAGGCAGCCCCGAAGCTCGCCCGTGGCCATGCGGGCCAGCCACCGCCGCCGTTGGTCCTCGGTGCCGTGGGCGACCAGGAGGGAGGCCGCGATGTGGTGGGTGTTGATGATCCCCGACAGGCTCATCCACCCGGCCGACAGCTCTTCCACCACCCCGGCGTAGGTGAGCAGGTCGAGCCCCAGCCCGCCGTGCTCCTCCGGGATGGTGATCCCGAAGAGCCCCATCTGCCGCATGTCGGCGACGAGCTCGTCGGGGAACTCGTCGGCGTGCTCCAGTTCCGAGGCGACGGGCACCACCTCGCGCTGCACCCAGCGTCGCACGCCCTCGACGATCTCCGCCCGCACCCCGGGGTCGGTCTCGGGGATCGGTGCCTCCGTCACGCCCGCAGCGTAGGTGCCGCACCGCGGGGCCGTCCCTCCCGCATCCCTCGCCACCGGCACGAGCTCCGGTCGGCGCGCCGCGCCAGAGCGGCTCCGATGACCAGAGCTCGCCGTCCGAGCGGCCCTGCTCGTGCCGGTACCGTGAGCGCGAGATGATGCACCAGACGCTGGCGAGCTTCCGCCGGGACCCCGAGGCGGTGCGGGGCCGGAAGGTGGAGCGGGCCCTGCTGCGCCGCGTCCTGGGACTCACCGGGCCCTACCGGTGGTCACTGGTGGGCTTCGTCGCCACGGTGCTGGCCGCGGCGGTGGTAGGGGTGATCCCGGCGCTGCTGTTCCGCCGCCTGCTCGACGTGGCGGTCCCTCGTGGGGACGACCAGATGGTGACGGTGCTGGCCGCGGCCGCGGTCGGGGTGGCGCTGGCGGCCGCGGCCCTCAACCTCGCCCAGCGGTGGTTCTCGGCGACGATCGGCGAGGGCCTCATCTACGACCTGCGGGTGGCGCTGTTCGACCACGTGCAGCGACTCCCGCTGGCGTTCTTCTCCCGCACCCAGACCGGCGCCTTGATGAGCCGGCTGAACAACGACGTCATCGGGGCACAGCAGGCGATCACCGGGACGCTCGGCACCGTCGCCTCGAACGTGGTCACCCTCGCCGTGACCCTCGGGGTGATGCTCGGGTTGGAGTGGCGGCTCACGCTGCTCACCCTGGTGGTGCTGCCGGCGTTCGTCGTGCCGGCCCGCCGGCTCGGGCGGCGTCTCCAACGGGCCACCCGCGAGGGGTTCGCCCTCGACGCCGAGATGAACACCACCATCGCCGAGCGCTTCAACGTGGCCGGGGCGTTGGTGGTGAAGCTCTTCGGCGACCCGGACCGCGAGCGGGACGCTTTCGCCGCCCGGGCCCGGCGCGTCGCCGACATCGGTGTGCTGCAGGCCCTGTACGCCCGTACGCTGTTCGTGGCGCTCGGGCTCGTCGCCGCCGTCGGCACGGCGATCGTCTACTACCTCGGTGGCCGGTTGGTGATCAGCGGGGCGCTGTCCATCGGGACGGTCGCCGCGTTCGTGATCTACGTGGGTCAGATCTACCAGCCCCTCACCCAGCTCACGAACGCCCGGGTCGACGTGATGACCGCGCTCGTCAGTTTCGAGCGGGTGTTCGAGGTGCTCGACTTCCCGCCCGCAATCACGGAGCGGCCGGGTGCGGTGGACCTCGTCGAGCCCCGGGGGCACATCGAGCTCGACCACGTGTGGTTCCGGCACCCGCCCGCCGGCTCCGCGTCGCTCCCGTCGTTGCAGGAAGGGATCGGCGCCGCCGGTGACGACGAGCCGAGCGACTGGGTGCTGCGCGACGTGAGCCTCACCGTCGCCCCGGGGGAGCTGGTCGCCCTCGTCGGCCCGTCGGGAGCCGGGAAGACGACCACCGCAATGCTCGTGCCCCGCATCGTGGACGCCACGATGGGGACGGTGCGGGTGGACGGCCGCGACGTGCGGGACCTCACGCTCGGCTCCCTGCGCCGTGCGGTCGGGGTGGTGATGCAGGACCCGCACCTGTTCCACGACACGATCCGGGCGAACCTGCGCTACGCCCGGCCCGACGCCACCGACGCCGAGATCGAGGAGGCATGCAGGGCTGCGCAGATCCACGAGCTCATCGCCTCGCTGCCCGATGGGTACGACACCGTGGTGGGCGAGCGGGGCTACCGGATGTCGGGCGGGGAGAAGCAGCGCCTCGCCGTCGCCCGGGTGCTGCTGAAGCGACCGGCGATCGTGATCCTCGACGAGGCCACCTCGCACCTCGACAGCGAGTCGGAGGCGGCGATCCAGACCGCACTCGACCGCGCGCTGGCGGGCCGGTCGGCGCTGGTGATCGCGCACCGGCTCTCGACGATCGTGGCCGCCGACCGCATCGTGGTGCTCGACGAGGGCCGGGTGGTGGAGGTGGGTCGGCACGCCGAGCTGCTCGCCCGTGGCGGGTTGTACGCCGACTTCTACCGCACGCAGGCGCACCGGCCCGAGGTGGCGCCGGTCCACGAGCCGCCACCGGTGGCCCCTCAGGCCGGGACCGCCTGACCCCGGGGGTGATGCCGCCCGTCCGGCCCGAACGGTCGGTACGCTCGGCGCTCCGGCGATCCCGCCGGGCCCACCGTCGCTCCCAGGTTCGCATGGCTGAGGCCCGTCCGCACCACGAGACCCGCCGGGCCGTGCAGCGCCGGCGACGGCGTCGCCGCCGGGCCCTGCAGAGCCTGCTCTCGGTGGTCGTCCTCGTTGCGCTCGCCGGGCTGGTCACCGATTCGCTGCGGTGGCGCGACGACCGGCCCCGACTCGCCGAGGGCGTCGAACGCGACCGCCCGGTGCCGCCGGCGCCGACCGAGCCGTCGCGAGCGGCCCGGCGGGCGCTCAGCGCCGAGGACCCGTTGCGGCTCTGGATCGGCGGGGATTCGATCGCCGGGGCCGTCGCACCGGTGCTCGGGCAACGGCTCGGAGCAACCGGCGTGGTGCAGCCCCGCTACCTCTCGCGGGTGTCCAGCGGGCTGGCCAACCCCGACTTCTGGAACTGGCCCCGCCACGCCGCCGACGAGCTGCGCGCCCACGACCCGGAAGTCGCGGTGTTCGTGGTCGGCACGAACGACGCGATCACCTTCGCCGACACCGACACCGACGGGTACCGGCTCGCGGTGACCCAGATGGTCCAGGTGCTCACCGACGGGGACCGCGAGGTGTACTGGGTGGGGACCCCGGTGCTGCGCGACGTTCGGGCCCGGCAGGGCGCGCTGGCGGTGAACGCGATCACCCGCGAGGTGCTCGCCGACTTCCCCACGGCGACGTACATCGATGCCTTCTCGCTGCTCGACGACCCGCCCGGCGAGTACACCTCGACCCTGCCCGACGGCGATGGGCGCCGCGTGGTTGTGCGCGCCGGCGACGGGGTGCACCTGACGACGGCCGGTGCGGCGCTGATCGCCGGCACGCTGTTCGACGTGCTCGACACCCGCTGGCGGATCAGCGTCCAGGCCCGGCCCGACCGGCCGAAGCCCCTGCTGGTGTCCAAGGGGACGACCACCGGGGCCGGCGGCTCGCCGCCGGGGCGTTCCACCACCGGCTCGGGGCGCCGCTCGACCGGCGCCGCCGGGGGCACCACGCGTCCCGCACCCACCAGCCCGTCGACGCGGGCACCGGCCACCACCGTTCCACCGCCACCCACGTCGGCAGTCCCGCCCCCGTCGGGCGCACCACCGTCGTCGTCACCGCCGACCACCACCCCACCGGCGACGGTCCCGTCATCACCCTCCACCTGACGTCGGCCGGGGGGCGGCCGCCGGGCCGTCGGTAGGCTTCGGGCATGACCGACCTCGATGCGGCTGCGGCCGCGACCGCAGCCGCCCGTTCCGTCGTCGATCGGGGTGCCGCCACGTTGGCCGAACGGTCCCGGGACGGGGAGCGCATCTCGGTGGCCCGCCTCGACACCCAGCAGGTGCTGGCCTACGACCTCGCCCACGCCGCCTCTGCGGTGGCCTGCTCCGAGGTGATGCTGCGCTACGGCGAGCACGGCACCCACGAAGCGCGCCTGGCCGGAGCGTTCGTGGCCGACGCCGTCGCCGACCTCGCCGGGCGGCTCGCCGGGCGCGAGGAGCTGTGGGGGGTGTCGCCGGAGGCGCTCGGCCCGGCGATGCCGTTCGTTGCGGCCGAGCGCCACCCCGAGGCCCTCGGGGCGCTCGCCGACGCGCTCGCCACCGGCGGGACCGGTGCCGCGCACCTGCCGGAGGAGTTCGACCTGGTGCGCGAGACCTTCCACCGATTCGCCGCCGATCGCATCCGTCCCGTGGCCGAGCACATCCACCGGCACAACGACGACATCCCCGAGGAGATCATCTCCGGTCTCGCCGAGATCGGAGGGTTCGGTCTCTCGGTGCCGGAGGCCTACGGCGGGTTCGCGGCGGGTGGCGACGCCGACTACCTGGCGATGTGCGTGGCCACCGAGGAGCTCTCCTGGGGGTCGCTCGGTGCCGGCGGTGCGCTCATCACCCGGCCCGAGATCCTCACCCGGGCGATCGTCGCCGGCGGCACCGAGGAGCAGAAGCGGCGGTGGCTGCCCGGGATCGCCGGCGGCGAGCGGATCGTCGGGGTGATGGTCACCGAGCCGGACTACGGCTCCGACGTGGCCGGCATCAAGACCACGGCGACCCCCACCGACGGCGGCTGGCTGCTCAACGGGGTGAAGACCTGGGCCACCTTCGCCGGGCGGGCCGACACGCTCATGGTGCTGGCCCGCACCGACCCGGACCGGGCCGCGGGCCACCGGGGCCTGTCGGTGTTCGTGGTGGAGAAGCCGCCGGCGACCGGGCACCACTTCGCGTTCGACGACGGGCGGGGCGGCAAGGTGGAGGGCCGGGCGATCGACACGATCGGCTACCGGGGGATGCACTCGTTCGAGGTGGCCTTCGACAACTGGTTCGTGCCGGCCGAGAACCTCGTCGGTGGGGAGGGCGGGCTCGGCAAGGGCTTCTACCTGCAGATGGAGGGGTTCGAGAACGGGCGTCTGCAGACCGCGGCCCGGGCGGTCGGGCTCATGCAGGCGGCGTTCGACGCCGCGCTCGACTACGCCCGGGAACGGGTGGTGTTCGGCCGGCCGGTGTTCGACTATCAGCTCACGAAAGCAAAGCTCGCTCGGATGGCGGCGCTGATCGGCGCCGGGCGGCAGTTCTCCTACGACGTGGCCCGCAAGATGGCCCGAGGGCACGGAACGCTCGATGCCAGCATGGTGAAGGCCTATGTGTGCCGGGCCGCCGAATGGGTGACGAGAGAGGCGATGCAGATCCACGGCGGGATGGGCTACGCCGAGGAGTTCCCGGTGTCCCGGTATTTCGTCGATGCCCGGGTGCTGTCGATCTTCGAGGGCGCCGACGAGACGCTGTGCCTGCGGGTGATCGCCCGGCGCCTCGCCGAGCAGGCCCTCGCCGACGGCTGACCGCGCAGCGCAGCACGCAGCCACGCTGCGCCGCCGCCCGGCTCCCGACCTCCGCGACCCACCCCTGCGTGCCCGAAACCTGGAGACCGAATCGCCCGACGATTCGTCGGCCAGGTTCACGGAGTGGATCGCCCGCCGGTGGAGGTGGTCACGAAGCGGGGGCGAGCGACCGCTTCACGTGGGCTCCGGATCGCCCGGGCGCGAGCCGTAGTCGCCGAAGGGGTCGTCGCGTTCCCGCACGGCCCGGCGGAACCCGACCGCCACCGCCCGGGCGACGAACGCCTCTCCCTCGTCGGTGTGCCGGGCGACCCCGTCGAACAGGCAGCCGAGCAGGCGCGACCCGTCCGGGTCGAACATCTGCCGGGCCGTCTCGTTGAGCGCCCACTTCACCATCTGCAGCTGCTCGAGCGGCAGCCGGGCGATCCGGCGGGCCAGCGCCAGGGCGCGGGCGTCGAGCTGGTCGTCGGGCACGCACTCGAGCACCAGCCCGAGCTCGGCCGCGGTGGGACCGTCGAGCTCGTCGCCGGTCAACAGGTAGCGCTTCGCCCGCTCGAGCCCGAGCCGGGCCACCCACACCCAGGGCGGAGCGCAGCGCGTCGCGCAGAGCCGGGGTGATCGTGTTGTACTGCCCGGGACTGGCCAGGGTGAGCACCCGCACACGGTCGACGGTGTCGGTGGTGATCGGTGTCGTCATGCACCAAGCCTGGCACCGCGACCGCGCTCGGAGAGAGGGCGATCGTGCCAGACTCCCGCCGTGCCTCCCCACCCACCCGCGGTCCCCGTCGACCTGGTGGCCCTCGACATGGCCGGGACCACCGTGGACGAGGGCGGCGCGGTGTACCGGGCGCTCGCCGCCGCGGTGCTCGCCGGCGGCGGCCACCTCAGCGACGCCGAGCTGGTCCGCTGGATGGGCGCCGACAAGCGCCAGGCCATCCGGGCGCTCACCCGCGCCGCCACCGGGACCGAGCCCGACCCGGTGTCCGTCGAGCGCACCTACACCGAGTTCCGCGACCGGCTCCTCGCGGAGTACCGCGCCGCGCCGCCCCACCCGTTCCCAGGGGTGCCGGAGGCGTTCGCAGCGTTGCGCGGGGCGGGCGTGCGTCTGGCGCTCACCACCGGGTTCTCCACCGATGTGACCGAGCCGCTGCTCGAGGCGCTCGGGTGGTCGGTTCCCGGGACGGTCGACGCACTGGTCTGCACCGACGACGTGCCGGCCGGGCGCCCGGCGCCGTACATGGTGTTCCGGGCCATGGAACGCACCGCCTCCTGCGACGTGCGCCGGGTGGCGGTGGTGGGCGACACGCCCCGCGACCTCGAGGCGGGCACGAACGCCTGCGCCGGCTTCGTGGTGGGGGTCGCCACGGGCGGGGTCGACCTCGCCGAGCTCGGCCGGCACCGCCACACCCACCTGCTGGCCTCCGTGGCCGATCTCCCGGCGCTGCTCGCGTCGGCCCGCCCGGCACCGACGGCCTAGCCACCCGAGCGAGACGGCCCGAGTCGGTGGCGGTGCCGCCGGTCAGGCGGCGCTGCGGGTGAGCCCGGCCCGCTCACCACGGGCGACGATCTTGAGGGCGACCTTGCGGCTCGCCTCGTCGATCATCTCGTCGCCGAACATCACCGCGCCGCGCCGCTCGCCCTCGGTGGTGGCCTTCTCGTAGGCCTCGAGCACCGCCCAGGCCTTGTCGAAGGCCTCCTGGGTGGGGGAGAACAGCTCGTTGAGGATCGCCACCTGGTCGGGGTGCAGGGCCCACTTGCCGTCGTAACCGAGGATCTGGGCCCGGGTGGAGAAGGCCCGGAATCCCTCCAGATCGCGGATCTTCACGTAGGGACCGTCGATCACCTGCAGCCCGTTGGCGCGCCCGGCCATGAGGATCTTCACGAACACGTAGTGGAAGTAGTCCCCCGGGTATTCGGGGATCTCCAGCCCGCCGCGCAGGCTCGGCATCTCCATCGAGGCCGACATGTCGACCGGGCCGAGGATGATCGTCTCGAGCCGCGGCGAGGCCGCACAGATCTCCTCCACGTTGATGAGCCCCCGGGCGGTCTCGATCTGCGCCTCGATGCCGATGTGCCCCTCCGGCAGCCCGGCCTTCTGCTCCACCTGGGTGAGCAGCAGGTCGAGGGCCACCACCTCGGCCGCGGTCTGCACCTTCGGCAGCATGACCTCTTCGAGTCGCTCCCCGGCGCCGCCCACCACCTCGATCACGTCGTAGGCGGTCCACGGGGTGTCCCAGGAGTTCACCCGCACGCACAGGATCGTCTCGCCCCAGTCCTGTTCCCGAACGGCCCGCACCGCCTTGGCCCGGGCGCTCTCCTTCTCCAGCGGCGAGACCGAGTCCTCGAGGTCGATGAACACCATGTCGGCCCCGAGCCCGGGGGCTTTGCCCAGCATCTTCTCGCTGGAGCCGGGGACCGACAGGCAGGACCGGCGCGGCAGGTTTCGGGTGCGAGCGGACATGCCGCAAAGGCTAGAGGTCGCCCGGCGAGCCGCCCAAACCCGACCGCCGGTACGCTCCCCGGCATGGGTACCCCGAACCCCGCCGGGCTGACCGAACTGGGCGACGGGGTCTGGGCCTGGCTCCAGCCGGGCGGCGAGTCCGGGGTGTCCAACGCCGGGGTGGTCGCCGACGACGACGGGCTCACCGTGATCGACACCCTCATGGTGCGCTCCCAGTGGGAGCCGTTCGCCGCCGCGGTCGCCGA
>CALEDW010000136.1 GCA_937949585.1 uncultured Acidimicrobiia bacterium | reverse complement strand
TTCTTCGCCGCCGGCGCGGCGGCGGTGGCCTTCTTGGCCGGGGCCGCTTTCGCCGCCGCGCGACGTGAGGTGCGCACTTCCGCCTCGACGGTCTCGCTCGTGGGTGTGCCCGCCACCGAGGCGAACCCGGGCAAGCCGAGCTCGATGCCCCGGCGCGGGGCGTCGACCGCCTGGACGACGAACGTCCGCTGCTCCCCCTTGCGAAGCACGTCCCTGGCCCGACGAGGCGGCGGGTCGCCCATGGCCGACAGGGGTACGTAACACCGCACGCCTTCCACGTCGACGAAGGCCCCGTGGGAGGAGAACGCGTCGACCGTCCCGGTGACCTCGGTCCCGAGCCGATGGTCGATCACGAACTGCAGGAACGGTGCCGGCTCGTTCAGCGCCTGCGGCGGCGTCGCCGCGGCCCGACGCCGCCGCCGCCGCCCGCCCCCTTCGATCGCGTCGGCGGTGGCTTCGGCGATCGCCGCGGCGACCTGTTCCTGGGCCTGGCGCTCGCGTTTCGCCTTCTGGGTGGTGCGCCGGCTCACCACGCCCCGCACCGGGCGGCGGAGCGAGAAGATCCACCCCACACCGGGCACCGGCTTGCCGCCGACGAGCCGGCCGGGCTCGAACAGCCACTCGTAGGTGGCGTGGAACTCCTGGAAGGAGTCGTTGGACACCACGGTGGCCCCCGTCCGGTTGGCGATCTGCAGCAGGAACCCGTCGCCGCGCCCCACCGCGCCTGCCGGCGGTGAGATCACCTCCCCGCGGGCCTCCGCACGCGCGAACTCGTCCCGCTCGGACGGGTCGATGCGGTGCTCGAACGAGGCGTCGACCACCACCGTGATCAGCGCGTCGGGGTGCTCGGTGCGCAGCGCCGCGACCGCGTCGCGAAGCTGGGCGAAGCTCGGCTCGGTCCGGCCCTCGGTGGCCAGATTCGATCCGTCGACGACGAAGTGCTCTGCGTCGCTCACGGCACCTCCACCCCGAGGCGCTCGGCGGCGAGCCGGCGCAGCCGCCCGTAGTCGGCCTTGCCGTTGGGGGCCCGCCCCAGGCCCCCGGGCAGCACCACCACCCGCCGGGGCAGCTTGTAGCCGGCGAGGCCCGCCCGGCGGGCGTGCTCCCGCAGGTCGGCCTCTTCGATCGCCGTCCCGGCCGTAGGGGCCACCACCGCCACGACCGTCTCCCCGAAACGGGCGTCGGGCACCCCCACGACCACGCAGTCGGCAACCCCCGGGTGACGGCGCAGGGCCAGCTCCACCTCCTCGGGGTAGACCTTTTCCCCCCCGGTGTTGATCGTCGCCGAGCCCCGACCGAGGAGCCGGATCGTGCCGTCGGCCTCGACGGTGGCGTGGTCGCCCGGCACCGACCAGCGTTGCCCGTCGATGGTGCGGAACGTGCGGGCGGTCTTGTCGGGGTCGTTGTGGTAGCCGAGGGGGAGCCGCCCGCCGACGGCCACCATGCCGACCTCCCCCGACCCGGGGGTCACGTCCCGCCCGTCGTCGGTGACGACCCGGATCCGTTCGTTCACCGCGAAGCGGGCCGGGCGGATCTCGTCGTCTGAGGCCCGGGCGGCCGACCGGGTCATGAGCCCCTCGGAGGCGCCGAGCGAGTCGAGCAGCAGCACCTGGGGGAGGTGGCGCAGCAGGCCTCGCTTCGTCTCGGGGCTCCAGGTCACCCCGCTGGAGGTGACGGCGCGCAGGCACCCCAGGTCGTCTCGTCCCCCGGACGCCTCCAGCGCCTCGAGCAACGGACGGGCGAAGGCGTCACCGACGATCGTGAGCACCTCGACGCCGTGGCGGGCCACCTCGTCCCACACCAGCGCTGCGTCGAGACCCGGCCGGTCGATGAGCACCACCGTGCCGCCGCCGGCGAGGGTGGAGAGCGCGATGAACAGGCCCGTGCCGTGCATGAGCGGGCAGGCCGGCAGCGCGGTCGGCGCCCGCTTCCCGGCCCGGGCGGCTGCGATCGGGTCGGGGGGCTCGGTCCCGGGCCGGGCCATCTGCCACAGCGCGACGTAGAGGTCGTCGTGGCGCCACATGACCCCCTTGGGCATGCCGGTGGTCCCCCCGGTGTACAGGAAGATGAGGTCGTCGCCGGAGGGCCGCCGGGCCCGCCACGGTCCGCCGGGGTCGCCGGAGGCGACGGCCCGCTCGTAGTCCGGTCCGACCACGAGCACCTGCGGCGCCCCGTCCCGCCGCCCGCCGGCGACCCGTCCGCACGCGTCGCGCACCGCAGCCGCGAACGCCGGCTCGGTGACCACCGCGGCGGTGTCGGAGTCGGCCAGGAGGTAGGCGATCTCCGCGGGTCCGTAGCGGTAGTTCACGTTCACCGGCACCGCCCCGAGCAGCCCGGCGGCGAAGAAGGTCTCGAGGTACTCGGGCCGGTTGACGAGGTCGATGGCCACCCGGTCGCCGGGTCGCACCCCGGCGGAGGCCAGGTGCCCGGCCAGGCGGGCCGCCCGGTCGGCGAGCTGCGCGAAGCCGAGGCGCCGCTCACCACAGATTACTGCGGGCCGCCGTCCCACCACCCCGGCCAGCTCCGCCCAGACGCGGGCGAAGTTCCAGTCGCTCATCCGGCGCAGGAGGCTACCGGCGGGTGGTGGCGGCGACGCGCCGCACCGGACCCCGACGGTGGCCCGGGCCGGGGTCAACACATGCGCTCGGCCAGCTCCCGGGCCCAGGTCCGGCGCCGTTCGCGCATCTCCTCCGGACCGATGATCTCCGCGTCGGGCCCGAGCGCCACGAGCAGCTGGTCGCGCATCCGTTCACCCACCACCACGAGCTCGGCCTCGACCCGGCCGTCGCCCAGGTCCCGGACTTGCCTCCGGACGTGCGGCAGGCCGAGATGGTCGAGCACACCGGCCGGGACCCGGACCGTCAACGTCCAGCTCGGCCGGTCGATCCCGAACCAGTCCGGCACCCGGACGTCCTCGCGGGGCTCGTAGCGCCGGTCGCCGAGCCGCACGTCGGACATCCGGTCGAGCCGGAAGTGCTTCACGCGGGCGGGTTCCTCACCGGTGCGGTCCTGGGCGTCGGCGTCCACGGCCGCGACGTACCACCGGCCCCAGCGGTGGTAGACGAGCTGGGCGAGCAGCTCCCGGTCCCGGGCCACGTCGTCCTCGAAGCCCAGGTACCGGCACCGGATGCTGCGCCCCGTCCCGATCGCCTCGGTCACGATCCGGGCCTCGGGCGGGACCGGCGCCTCGAGCAGCACCTCCGCACCCAGGTGCGCGGCGAGCTTCGCGCGGGCCGAAGCGAGCTCGGCGGACGGGGTGATCTCGTCGGACACCACCTGGGCCGCCAGGAACAGACGCAGCGCGTCGTCGTCGGACGGGGGGACGGAGCGGAGGTTGCGCAACCAGTGCCCCTCGTCGACTCGGAGCACCCCGCGCTCGTCGAGCAGGAAGGCCCGGGTGAGATCGACGATGTCGGTGCTGGTGCGGTACTCGAGGAACAGCAACGGGTCGATGAGCTCGCGAAGGGCCCCGACGTCGACACCCAGCCGCCGTGCGATCTCGGTCAGCGGCGTGGGGCCGCACTCCTCGACGATCGCGAACGTCGCGGTGAGCACCTCGAACTTGCGCTGCTTCGACAGGGGCGGCATCAGGGTTGCCCCGCCAGGCTCAGCAACCAGTCGCGGACCTCGTCGACCAACTCGCCCGGCGCGACGAGACGGGCATGGCCTCGGTACGCGGCCAGGCGCACCGGGAACGACGCCCGGTGGCGAACGGTGAGGGTCACCTCGTGACGCTCGGGGTCCACGCCGGTGATCGTGGCCGCGAACTCGCGTCGGAACCGGTCGAGGTGGTCGGGGTCCACGGCCACCACGGCCTCCACCGGCGGGTCGTCGCCCCACACGTTGGGATCGACGGCCCGGTGCACCGCGGCGTCGAGGTCGTCGGGCACGGCGAAGGCCTGCTCGGGGCCGTGCGGCTCGACCGCCCCCTCGATCCGATCGAGGCGAAACCGCCGCAGCGCGGCCTCGGGACGTTGACGGCCGATGAGGTACCAGCGCCCCCAGGCCGAGGCCAGCGCCAGCGGCTCCACCTCGCGGGGCGTCGTCCGGTACGTGAAACGGACCGGGCGACGCCGGGCGATCGCGGCCCGCAGCGCGGGGACGTGTCGGTGCACCTGTACGAACACCTGCGCCTGCTCGTCGCCGACGGCGAGGCCGAGCGGGTCGGGGTCGGCGGTGGGGAGTCCCTCCACGGCGGTGAGCGCGGCGGCCGCCACCAGCGCCTCCCTCTCGGCCGGGGTGAAGAACGGGGGGGCGAGGCGGTACCGCTGGGTTCGCTCGTCGAAGAGCACTTCGATCCCGAACGCCTCCTGCAGGTCGCCCAGGTCCCGGTGCAGCATCCGCCGGACGGCTTCGTCCCCGCCGTCGTAGCCGGGCACGTCCTCGGCCACCTCGGCCCTCGTCACGCCACCGGGGTGGGTGTGCAGGTAGGCGGCGAGGGCGAGGATCCGTTCCTCGGGTCGGCGGCCCGGGGTCACGGCCCCACGTTAGAGGACCGGGTCCCGCCGGCCCCGCGACGACCCGGCACCGCCGCCGGCGCGCGAGGCTTCGGCGGTGCGTGCCGGCCCGGTCATCGAGCTCGTGGTGGTGCTCGGTCCCTCCGGCAGCGGCAAGACCACCCTCCTGAACCTGGTCGGGGCCCTCGACGTGCCCACCGCCGGCCTCGTCCGGGTCGGGCGGGACGTTGCGCCTCCGCCACCCGCTCCGGGAAGGGACGGGGTACCGGTTCGTCACCACCACGGTCACCCTGCGGGGCGTGACCGACCTGCCGCTGCGGCCCGTGGCGTTCATGGACGCCGGCGCGGCCCGCATCATGAACCTCGGAGGAATCGCCAACGCCGCGGCCGTGCAGCCCGCTGCCGGGGTCCCGGCGGCGCGGGTGCAGCGGGCCCTGTTCGGACGGGCCGGGGTGGGGACCGTGGAGCCGGCGGCGCAAATCACCGCCGACATCCGCCGGGAACTCGACCGGGTGCTCGGGCTGCTCGTGATCGTGCAGGGGGCGGTGCTGGTGCTGACGCTGCTCATCGCGTTCAACTCGGCCGGCATCACCCTCGACGAGCGCCGAAGGGAGCACGCCACGATGTTCGCCTTCGGTGTGCCGGTCGCCGTGGCGCTCGCGCTGGCGGTGGTCGAGAGCCTGCTCATCGGGACGGCCGGCACCGTGGCCGGCATCCTGGCCGGCCGGGTGCCGGCCGCCGCCCCGCTGCTGCTCGTGCGCCGCCTCCGCCGGATGGACGTCCCGGCCACGCTGCGGGTCGTCGAGTGAGTCGCGGGACCGTCCCCGACCCCCCGGGCCCGGTCCCCACCGACGCGAACGGCGAGTCGGTATGATCCCGGCGGCCCGCCGACGAGCGGGGAGGCGGAGCACCGGCCGGGCCGGTGCCGGGTGCACGGAGGGGCGATGCGGGCATCGGTGCGGCGCGCGGGTGGAGGACCGGACGGCCGGGACGGCAACGGGGGAGGAGGTGGCGCGCGCCGGGTCGCGGCGCGGGGCGTGCTGGCAGGTCTGGCGGTTGCAGCGGCGACGCTGCTCGGCGGCCCGGCCGGCGCGCAGGTCCACTACCCCGACGGCGGCACCCCTCCGACGCCGGTCACCGGACCGTCGCCGCGACCGCCGGCGCCGACGCCGCGCCAGAACCTGCCCATCACCGGCGGCGACGTGGCCGGGCTCGTCGCCGTCGGGCTGGTCGGTACGGCCGGGGGTGTGGTCCTGATCCGCCGGTCCCGCTCCCGGCGGCCCGCCGGGGACTGAGGACCGGGGCCGGCCCGGGCCCGATCCGCCGGGACGTCGGGGCTCGCGGCCGTGCTCGGCGCGCCGGTGTGGCTCGAGGTCGAGCTCGACGGGCGGCGTCACCGGACCTCGCTCCCCGGGCCCGGGGCGGTGCGCGTCGGGCCGCTGGCCGTGCAGGTGGACGAGACGGCAACTCCCGCCGGGCGCCGCCTCACCTGGAGCGTTGCCAACGACTCGGCCGCCCCGGTGCGCCTCCGCCGAGTGGGGCTCGTCTGGGGCCCTGCCGCCCTCGGTGCCGGTCCGGTGCGGATGTTCCGACACGGGTACCAGTCGTGGTCGCCGAGCGGGGTCGCCACCTTCGGGGTCGACGAGGACCCGTCGGTGCGGGCCGGTTTCGAGTTCCTCCAGGCGGTGCACCACGCCGACCAACGGACCGCCCTCCCCGGGGAACTGCGCAGCGAGGGCGTCACGCTGCTGGCCCCCGCCCTCGGCGACGGCGGGCCGGTGCTCGTCGGCTTCGTCGGGGGCACCGACCACGACGGCACCCTGCGCCTCCGCCCGCCGGGCGCCGGGGCCGGGGGACCCGAGCTGGTCGCCGAGGCGTTCCTCGGCGACCTGCGCCTCGATCCCGGGGGCAGCCTGGCGCTGCACCCGGTGATCGTCGCCGAGGGCGGGGATCCCCACGAGCTGCTGGCGACCTGGGCCGACGAGGTGGGTCGGCGGGCCGCCGCCCGCATCGGGGCCGACCCGGTGGTGGGGTGGTGCTCCTGGTACCAGTACTTCGGGGGGATCGGCGAAGCGGCGCTGCTCGAGAACCTCGCCCGGGCCGGCGACTGGCCGTTGCGGCTGTTCCAGCTCGACGACGGCTACCAGGCCGGGATCGGTGACTGGCTGCGCACGAACGAGCGGTTCCCGTCCGGGCTGGCGTCGCTGCCGGGACGCATCGCCGCCGCCGGGTGCACCCCCGGGCTCTGGCTGGCGCCGTTCCTCGTGGCCCCCGACTGCCCGCTCGTCGGGACCCATCCCGACTGGGTGGCCCGGCACCCGTCCGGGGAGCCGCTGCTCGTGTGGTGGAACCCCGCCTGGGGCGGCGGGCGGGACGGGTTCATGTACGCGCTCGACACGACCCGGCCCGAGGTGCTCGCTCACCTGCGCGACCTCGCCGCCGAGCTCGCCGGGATGGGCTGGCGCTACCTGAAGCTGGACTTCACCTTCGCGCCGTCGGTCGACGGGATCTGGGCCGACGCGACCCGGACCCCGGCCCAGCGGGTGCGGGCCGGCTTCGAGGCGATCAGGGCCGGCGCCGGGGACGACACCTTCCTGCTCGGTTGCGGGGTGCCGCTCGGGCCGGTCGTGGGTGTGGTGGACGGCTGCCGCATCGGCCAGGACGTCGCGCCGGTCTGGTCGCTGCGCCCCGAGGAGGAGGTGGTGCCCGGCTACCTGGGGATCCAACCCGCCACCCGGCACGCCTACGCCAACACGCTCGCCCGCGCCTTCCAGCACCGCCGGCTGTGGTGCAACGACCCCGACTGCGTGATGCTGCGCACCACCGACACCCGGCTGGAACCCGCCCAGGTCCGCACCTGGGCGCACACCGTCGGGATGTCGGGCGGGATGGTGCTCGTCTCCGACGACCTCGCCCTCCTCGGTGCCGACGCCCGGTCCCTGCTGGACGAGGTGCTGGAGCTGCAGGCCGCCTCCGACGCCGCCGCCCGGGCCGGGCACGGACCCGCCGCCCCCGATCTCATGGAGCACCCGGAGCCGGAACGGTTCGTCGTCGACGGGATCGAGCTGCGCACCGACCCGGCGACCGGACGGTCGCACCTCAGCCGGTCACGCTGAAGCAGCCGTTGCAGCGGCCCTCCCCCGCCGCGTCGGGCCCGGGCCCGGTGCCGACGTTGCGGACCACGACGTCGCGGGGTCCGGGCGCGGCCCCGGCGGCCACGGAGATCTCGACGGTCAGCGTCGTCGCCGACGCCACCGACACCCCCACCACCGTGACGCCCGGACCGAGGTCGACGACGGGGGCCGGACCGGCGAGGAAGCCCGCCCCCGTGACCGTGACGGTCCCGCGGGCCCCGGGGCGGCCCGGCGGGCTCGCGCCCCGGACCTCGGGTACCACGGCGAAGCGGACGTACACCGACGCCACAGCCGAGCCGGCGAGGCCGGGTGCCGAGGCCCGGAACGCCACGTACCGACGGTCGGCGCTGAGGGCCACTGCGTCGGTCGGCCCGTCGGCGCCCCGCCCCGTCCCGTCGGTGCTCACCCGTCGCGTGCGGCCGCCGAACCGTACGAACGCGTCGGGCAGGCCGTTCGTGTCACCGGCGGCGAGGTTGTCCGCCACGGACACGAACGCGATCACGCCACCGCCGCCCGAGATCGACGGGGAGCGACTCCATCCGTTCGCCTGTCCACCGGCGTCGGTCACGCTCACGCGCTCGGTGAGGCGGTCGGCCGGACGGCGGCGGAACACGTCGGCCACACCGTTCGTGTCGCCGGGCACGAGGTTCGTGGCGTCGGAGGTGAACGCGACGGTGGTGCCGTCGGCCGACAGCGATGGTTCGCCCGAGGGGCCGTTCGCCTGCCCGCCGTCGGGGCGGACGCTGATCCGGGTGGTGGTTCCGGCGGCGCGGTCGGCGAGGAACACGTCGGCCACACCGTTCGTGTCGCCGGGCACGAGGTTCGTGGCCGTCGAGGTGAACGCCACCCGCTGCCCGCTGCCGGACACCGATGGTTCGCCCGAGGGGCCGTTCGCCTGCCCGCCGTCGGGGCGGACGCTGATCCGGGTGGTGGTCCCGGCGGCGCGGTCGGCGAGGAACACGTCGGCCACACCGTTCGTGTCGGCGGCGACCAGGCCCGGGTCCGTGGACACGAACGCGACGATCCGCCCGTCACCCGAGATGCTCGGGGCCCGCCGGGCGCCTGCCGCAGGCCGGAACGCGTGGCGCAGCACGACCAGCCCGCTCGCTCCCGAGCGGCCGTCGACGGCGATCGAGTAGTCGACGCCCTCGACCACGGGCACGCCGACCAGCGCCGAAGCCCGCCCGTCACCGGCGTCGCCGTTCGCCGCGACCGGCACCAGCGTCGCCATCGTGGTTCCCGCGTAGACGGCCAGCGCCACCTCGAACGTCGAGCCGTCCGGGTCGAGGTCGAGCAGCCCGGTGGTCGGCGCCCGGAACCGGTACCAGATCGAGCAGCAGCCGGGTGCGCCGGCGTGCCACGGTTCGCCGGGCCGACGGCCGGCCCCGAGCGTGTCGCCGTGGGCGACGCCGACGGTGCCGACCAGCGGCGTCGCCGCGGCGAGGTCGTCGTTCGGGGGTCGGTGGCAGCCTCCGAGCCCGAGCGCGGCGTCGAGGCAGATGCGGGGGACGACCGCGCCGGTGCGGGGGTCGGTGACCGGGCGTCCGGTGGCCCGCACCCAGGTGAGCAGGGCGTCGAGGGGCACCGCCGGGTTCGCCTGGCGCAGCACGGCGATGCCCCCGGTGACGTGGGGGGCGGCCGTCGACGTGCCGCTGAGGGCGCGGGTGCCGCCGGGCACCGCCGCCGTGATCCCGACCCCGGGGGCCACGAGGTCGAGCGCGCCGGGAGCCCCGTTGGAGAACGACGCAACCTCGTCGCCGAGGGTCGTGGCCCCCACGCTCAGCGCAGCGGTGATGCACCCCGGCGCCGACAGCCGGGTGGGGTCACCGGCGTTGCCGGC
>CALEDW010000135.1 GCA_937949585.1 uncultured Acidimicrobiia bacterium | reverse complement strand
GCGATCGCCGCGGCGGCGCTCACCCGGGCCGAGGCGATCGCGCTGCTCGGTCTGCTCGCGGCACCGGTGATCCTGCGGCACACCCCCCGGCCGTGGTCCCGGCGCCTCGCCGCCCTCGCCGTCACCGTGGCGGTGACGGCGGCGGCGATCGCGCCGTGGTCGGCGCACAACCAGGGACGGTTCGCCGAGCCGGTCCTGCTGTCCACCGGTCTCGGCCGGCTCCTGGGCTCCTCGAACTGCCCGAACACCTACTGGGGCCCCGGCCTGGGGGGCTGGGGCGGGAACTGCGCCCGCGGGATCCCCGACGAGCCGGTCCTCGACGAGACCCGCAGCGACCGGATCTGGACCCGCGCCGCCCGGGAGTTCATCGCCGAGCACCCCGGCCGGCTCCTCACCGTGGTGATGCCCGTGCGGCTCGCCCGCTCGCTGGGCCTGTGGCGGCCGCTGGACGGACCCCGGGGCGACCTGCTCACCCGCCCGCTCGGCGCCGAATGGCTGGCCTGGGTGGCGCTGGTGCAGTACGCCCTCACCGTCGCCGCCGCCGTGGCCGGCGCCGTGGTCCTCGCCCGCCGCCGCGGGCCGTTGTGGCCGTTGCTCGCCCCGTGGGTGATGGTGGCGCTGCTCAGCCTCGGCGCCTACGGCACCTTGCGGTTCCGGGTGGCCGGCACCGCCGTGCTGCCGGCGCTCGCCGCGGTCGGGTTGACGTGGTGGTTCAGCCGGACGGACAGCCCGGTGCCGACGGGACGCACAGCGCGATGAGGCTCGACGGGCGGCGGCTGGCGATGTCGGACGGACTCTGCGGGTTCGGGCTGCGCACCCCGGTGCCCGACCCCACCAGCAGCGTCCCGTCGAGCACGACCGCGCCCGAGGAGATCCCGCCCAGGGTCTCAGGGTCCCCGATGATGCGCTGCCAGAGCAGCTCCCCGTCGGAGGCCCGGTAGATCCGCAGGTGCGGCGCCAGCGCCGAGCCGACGAACACCAGGCCGGGCACCGCCGAGGTCGGACCGAACGACGCGTCGCCCCCCAGCGGGTCGGTCTCGCGGTTCTGCCACACCACCGCGCCGGTGTCGAGGTCGAGGGCGTGCACGGTGGGGCGCTGCGGGTTCAGCACGTCGAAGCCGGGCGCGGTGGTGAAGTACACGCGCCGGGCGGCCTCGTCGACCGCGGCGGTGGCCAGGATCCCGCCGATCGCGCCCCCCGGCACCACCTGGGTCCGCCAGTAGGGCAGGCCGGAGGGGTCGGGGTCGTCCCAGCGCACCCCGCTGCGCACGTTCACCCCGTCCCGGTCGATCACGGTGTAGGTGCCGTCCTTGTTGCCGACGCCGACCACGTCCCGCCAGTGGCGGCCCACCCTGATGCGGAACAGGTTCGGCACCCCGCCGTAGGCGAGGTCCTCGTTGTCGATCTCCCGGGGCCGCCACCGCCAGCGGACGTGTCCGTCGAAGGTGAACGACAGGATCGCTTCGTCGTAGGGCGGCATCGGCGGCCGCGGCCGGGGGCTGGCCGGGTCGTCGCTCGTGTAGCAGTTCGACGAGGCGATGAACAGGGCCCGGCGGCGCAGGTCGAGCGCCGGCGACGACCAGATCCCGCCGCACCCCCCCGGCCGCCGGTCGTGGTCGCAGCCGGGACGGGTGGCGAAGAACCCGGGGGGCAGCCCGAGCTCGGCTTCGGTGTGGTACCCGTCGTAGCGGTGGATCCGGTCGGTGCGGAACGGCCGGCACAGGCTGCCGGTCATCACGTCGAAGTACCAGACGAGCCGGCCGGTGCGGACGTCGAGCGCGTACAGCCCGCCCTTGCCGCCGGGGAACTCGTTCACGTCCATCCCGAAGAACACCCGGCCGCCGCCGACCCCCACCGAGGACAGCACCTCGTTGCGCTCCCCGGTGAACGAGCACAACCCGGGCGGGTTCCCGGCCGCGTCCCGGCAGCCGGTCCCGGCCGCGAAGCGCCACACCTCCCGGCCGGTGCCGGCGTCGAGGGAGTAGACGGTCTGGCCGGCGGCGACGATCACCCGGTCGCGGCCGTCGACGCGCTCGACGTGCGCGGAGGCCGCGCCGGGGAAGTTCGCGCCGGGCTGGGGGTCCCAGGCGAAGCGCCACACCTCGGCGCCGTCGGCGAAGCGCACCGCGTACACATGACCGTCCCAGGACACGAAGAACACCAGACGCCGAAGGCCCTGGCCCGGCACCCGGACCCAGGCCACCGCCGGGGATCCGGTGATGATCGCCCCGGTACGGAACCGCCACCGCTCCCGCAGCTCGCCGACGGTGTCGGGCCGCAGGTACCGCTCGAACGGGTTGAAGAACTGGCGGGCGTAGGAGTAGGCGTAGGTGCGCGACTCGCTCGGCCGTCCCCGCCCGTCCATGGGGACGCAGCCCACGGCCACCAGCCCCACGGCCACCAGCAGCGCCACCGCGCTCGACGTCCTGCGCACCGCTCCTCCTTCGTTCCTCCGGCCGGCGGTCCGTCCTCGTCGTCCCGACCGAGGGGCGGCGCTCAGCGGCGCAACCCCGGGTGCTCGAGCAGGCCGAGCCCGTCGGGGAAGCGCAGCCCGGCGTCCATGCGCTCGGGGGTCGCCGGCGCCCCGCGCACGAACGGCACCCGCCACACCTTCCCGTCCGGCCCGGGCCCGATGCCGGCGCCGACCACGAGGTTGAGGTCGGCGTAGTACAGGGTGCCGCGGCGGTCGACGGCGAGTCCGAACGGCGTGCCGTAGGCGTAGTTCGGGAACCCTTCACCCGACCGGGGCTCCACCACCCGACGCAGGAACCGGCCCTGCGCGTCGTACTCCACGACCAGACCCGGCACGATGCTCGACACGAAGAAGGTCCCCCGGGGGGTGGACGCGATGCCGTTCGCCCCGAAGATCTCCACGTCGCCGCGGATGAACTGCTCCACCTGCACCGCGTCCGCCAGCGGCGCGCCGGTGGCGTCGCGGCGGCCGCATCCGCCCGACGCGTCGTCGGAGGTGGGGTACGGCGGCGAGTAGCGCAGCACCCCGGCCCGGCTACCCCGGCTCGAGGTCACGTAGATCCGGTCGTGGCGGTCCACGTGGATCTGCCCCGCGGTGCCGATCGCCACGTCGAGCTTGCAGTAGCGGACCTGACCGACCCCGCCCACCCCGGTGTTGAACGGCGGGAACCACACGATGAGCTGGCCGTTCTCCGGGCCGAACGCCTGGTTGCCGACGTCGCTGGTGACGATGCGGCCGTCGGAGAGGAATCCGCAGCCGTAGTTCTCCCCGACGTCCGGCCGGGCGCCCTGGTAGGTGGGGGTGAGCTTGGCGAGCTGGGTGGCGGAGAACTCCCCGACCTTCCAGCCCCGCAGCCGGAAGATGCCCCAACCCGGCGGTGGGGTGGGCTGCCCGGTGTCCTCACCGGCCACGAAGCGCCGCGACCCGTCGGGGAAGAAGCAGATCTGCCCGTTGATGTCGAGCCCGGCGGGGTCGGCCGCCCGGGCCCGGATCACGGTCTGCTTCCGGAACGGGGGGAACGTCTCGTAGGCGTTGAGGTTGTTGCCCTCGGCGCTGAAGAGCACCGCCGCCGGCCGGTACCCCGGCTTCCAGGGTGGGCGGCACGCTGCCGGCGCCCACACGGCGACGAGCCCGGCCACGAGGAGCAGCCCCGGCGTCCGCATCCACGGTGAGCGTGACCGTGTGGTGCCCCCCATCCGTCCCCCTCACCCGCGACCACGGACCGTGATCCGTGACGCTACCGTCAGGTCGGTGCTCGGTCAACGGGTCGGTCGCGTCGGCCCGGGGATCGCGGGGAGCGGGGAGCGGGGCCGGCGGGGGTCGGGGCTCAGGTCCGCGGCGAACGCCACCCCGGGATCATGATCCAGGTCCGGTCACGCCTTGGCGGGCGCGGACCCGGCTCACCGGCCCGCCCGCGGCGAGCGGGGTCGGCGGGCGCTCATCGCGTCGGGTCGTGCTCGCCGTCGAGGAGACGGGTGAGCACCTCCGGCGCCTTGAACGCCGTCCAGCCCCGGTCGCAGGTGAGGTGCGCCCCGGTGAGGCTGCGGGAGGCGTCGGAAGCGAGGAACACCACGACCTCGGCGATCTCGTCGGGGGTCTGCAGCCCGGTGGCGTGGCCCCGCGCGAATCCCTCCCGCAACGCGTCGTGACCCCAGATCAGCGCGTTCATCGGGGTGTCCACGTAGCCGGGTCCGATCGAGTTGACCCGGATCCCCAGCCGCCCGCAGCTCGCCGCCAGCGACCGCGCCAGGCCCATCACCCCCGCCTTCGACGCCGCGTAGGCGTCCATCCCCCCGAGGGGAAGCAGCGACATCGACGACCCGGTGACCACGATCGAACCGCCGCCGGAGGCGGCCAGGTGCGGGATCGCGGCCCGGCAGGTGAAGTACACCCCGCTGAGGTTCACCGCCAGCGTCCGCTCCCACGCCTCGGTCGGCGGCAGGAACCCGTCCCGGCCCACGAGCGCCACGCCGGCGTTGGCGAAGCAGGCGTGCAGGCCGCCGTGGCGGTCGACGGCGCCCTGCATCACCGCCTCGGCGGCGACGGGATCGGTCACGTCGAGGCGCACCGCTTCGGCCCGCCCGCCCCGGGCCCGGATCCCGTCGGCCACCGTCTCGGCCCCGTCCGGCTCGACGTCGGTCACCACCACCGCCGCGCCGGCGGCGCCCAGCGCCCGGGCCGCGGCGGCGCCCAGCCCCGAGGCGCCGCCGGTCACCACCGCCACTCTCCCGTCCAGCACGCCGCCCATCGCTCCCTC
>CALEDW010000134.1 GCA_937949585.1 uncultured Acidimicrobiia bacterium | reverse complement strand
CGACCGCGAAGAAGACGACCGCGAAGAAGACGACCCGGAAGGCCGCGGCGAAGGCGTCGAGCGCGAAGAAGACGACCGCGCGCAAGACCACCGGCAAGGCGCCGGCCAAGACGTCGACCGCGAAGAAGACGGCCCGCAAGGCCCCGGCGAGGAAGGCACCGGCGAAGCGCTGAGGGCTCGGGCGGGCGGGGGAGGTGCGAGCGCGTCTCCCCCGCCCGGCGCGTCCGGCGTCAGTCCCCGGTCAGGCGGCGGAAGGCCTCGACCAGGCCGCGGTGGCCGAAACGGCCGCCGGTGGCCCGGGCCTCGTCCCGCAGCCGGGTTTCGAACCGGGCCCGGCCGCCGGGGTCCCCCGGATCGATCCCCAGCGTGGTGCGCCACTGGCTGCGGTGCTCGAGCAGCGCTTCGAGCTTGCGGTCGAAGGCTGCGTCCACCGTCTCGAGGTGGTCCGGCTCGTCGGCCTCGAACAGCAGCAGGTGGCGGATCCGGTGGTGGGCGCCGGCGGCGGGGAAGAAGTGCGGGTCGCGCGCCGCCACCAGCGCGTCGACGGTGAGCCAGCCGGCGTGACGGTGGTCGGGATGGAGGCGGTACCGGCGCCAGGGATCGTGCCCGAGGAGCACCTCGGGACGGACGGCCCGGATGACCCGGCACACCGCCTCGCGTTCGATGAGTCCGGAGCCCAGCTCCCCGTCGGGCCACCCCAGGGTGTGGACCGCCGCGGCGCCGAGCCGGGCCGCGGCCCGTTCGGCCTCCTCCCGCCGCCGCATCACGAGCGTCGCCAGGTCGGCGTCGAGCTCCCAGGTGCCCTTCGATCCGTCGGTGAGCACGCACAGGTGCACCTCGGTGCCGGCCTCCGCCCACTTCGCCAACGTCGCGCCGCAGCCGAACTCGACGTCGTCGGGGTGCGCGCCGATCGCCAGCGCTCGGCCCGGCGGCGGCAGGTCGACGGTCGGTGTCATGCTCACCGGCGACCGACCGCGTGGAGACCGACCGTGTGGAGACCGACGGCATGGAGGTCGTCGGCCAGGTCGAGGTCGAACCTGAACGTCGGGTCACGTACCACCCGTACCCCCAGGCCTCGTGCCGCGAGCGCCTGCCGGTGGCGGTGGAAGGAGCCGGGGCCGTAGCGGAACGGGAACGGGGCGGCGCGCACGGGCAGCGCGAGCACGGGGGTGCCGTCGTCGCGGTGCGAAGGGACGATCGCCGCCACGGGTCGATCCCCGTCGGCTCCGAAGCGCAGGAGCGACCCGGGTGCCAGGAGCGGCAGATCGGCGTGGACGACGACGGCCCGTTCCAGCCCGGCCTCCTCGCACCAGGCCAGCCCGGCGGCCGCGGCGGCGTCGAGCGTGCCGGGGTCGGTGAGCAGCGTCACGTCCCGCCGGGCGGCCCAGCGCCGGACCTCGGGTGCCGAGGAGACCACGACCACCGGTAGCCCGCCGGCGGCGGCCCTCGCCCGCTCCGCGAGCTCGGTACCCAGGGCTTCGAGCCGATCGGGGTCGAGCACGGGGGCGAGCCGCTGCTTGCCGCCCGTGAACGACCGGATCGGGACCACCACCCCGGCGCGGCGCGCCACCGACCGGGGGGCGGGGTGGGTCCGCATGGGCCTGCGTATGCTACCGAGGCGTGGAGGTGACCTACGGGCTGGCTCGAGCCGCCTTCCTCCCGCTCCTGCACCGAGGGGTGCGCTGGACGTTCGAAGGCGCGCACCTGATCCCGGTGCGCGGCCCGGTGCTGCTGGCCTCCAACCACGTGTCCTACCTCGACCCGTTGGTGCTGGGCTACCTCGCCGACCGCCGCCACCGGAAGGTGCGGTTCCTGGCGAAGTCGGAGTTGTTCGAGCGGCGGCTGCTCGGGCACCTGCTGCGCTCGATGGGCCAGATCCCCGTCGCCCGCGGCACCGAGACGGCCGCCGCGTCCCTGGACGCCGCCGCGGCCGCACTCGGTGCGGGCGAGTGCGTGGCGGTGTTCCCCGAGGGGACGATCTCGCCCGACCTCGACCCCATGCCCGGTCGCACGGGGGTGGCGCGCCTGGCCGCCACCACCGGGGTTCCGGTGACCCCGGTCGGGCTGTGGGGCCTGCACCGCGTGCTGACGAAAGGGCGTCCGCCGGCCTGGCGGTGGGGGATCGCCGAGGTGGTGGTCGTCGGTGCGCCGGTACGGATCGGGCCCGGCGAGCCGGCCCGGGAGGCGACGGAGCGGGTCATGGCCGCCGTGGCCCGGGCGGTGGCCCGGGCCCGGGAGCTGTACCCGCAGCGCCCGGGCCCCGACGAGGACCCGTGGTGGGTCCGTTCCCCCGAGCGCGCCGCGGTGCACCTGGGCAGCTCATGAGGGTGGCCGTCGTCGGTGCCGGGTCGTGGGGCACCGCCGTCGCCGCGCTGCTCGCCGGCGGCCACGACGCGCTGCTGTGGGCCCGGTCGCCCGACCTGGCGGCACAGATCACCGGCACGCACCTCAACGTCTCGTACCTGCCGGGGATCCCGCTGCCGGAGCGTCTCCGGGCCACCGCGGATCTGTCCGAGGCGGTCGACGGCGCCGAGGTCGTGGTGATGGCCGTGCCGTCCCACGGGTTCCGGGACGTGCTGGCCCGGGTGCCGCTGCGCGACGAGGTGCCGGTCGTCAGCCTCACCAAGGGCATCGAGACCGGGACCCTGGCCCGCATGAGCGAGGTCGTCGCCGAGGTGTTCCCGCGACGCGACCCCTCCCGCACCGCCGTGCTCACCGGACCGAACCTGGCCCGGGAGGTGGCCCTCGGCCAGCCCACGGCGTCGGTGATCGCCTGCACCGACGCCGACCTCGCCGTCGAGCTGCAGCACCTGTGCATGACCAGCACCTTCCGCGTGTACACGAACCCGGACCTGGTTGGGTGCGAGGTGGCCGGAGCGCTGAAGAACGTGATTGCGATTGCGGCCGGGATCGCCGACGGCCTCGGGTACGGGGACAACACGAAGGCCGCGCTCATCACCCGCGGGCTGGCGGAGCTGGCCCGGCTCGGGGTGGCGCTCGGCGGCGACCCGCTCACGTTCTCGGGCTTGGCCGGGATGGGTGACCTCGTGGCCACCTGCACGAGCGAGAAGAGCCGCAACCGCGCGGTGGGGGTGGCGCTGGGCCGGGGGCGGGCTCTCGCCGACGTGGTGGCCGAGATGCGCATGGTTGCCGAAGGGGTGAAGACGGCACGGGCCGTGCTGGAGCTGGCGGCGCGCCACGGGGTGGAGATGCCGATCGCCGAGCAGGTCGGGGCGGTGCTCGACGGGGTCCGCCGGCCCCAGGACATCGTCCCCGCGCTCATGCTGCGGGAGGCGAAGCCCGAGCTGCGCGGGATCCGGTGACCGCCGGCGAGCCGCTGCTGCTCGGCGCGCTCGGCACCGGTCTGCGGGCCTGGTCGGGGCCGGGACCGGGGCTGCGCTTCCCCGGCGGGGAGACGCTGCGGTGGCGGGTCCGCAGCGAGCGCGGGTGGCACGACCCCGGTACGGAGGTGACCTGGCGCCGCCGTCTCGTCGACGGGCTGCCGGTGGTGGAGGAGGCGATCCGGGTGCCCGGCGGCGACCTCCGGGTGCGCAGCTACGGCACGGCGAGCCCGGCCGTGGCGGTGGAGGTGCTGAACGAGTCGCGTGCCGCCGTGGCCGTCGCCTTCGACGTGCAGGGGATCGGTGCGGCCGCGCCGTCTGCTCCGTCGGGGCTGGTGCTGGCGCTGCCGCGCCGCCCGGCCGAACGCCGGGAGGACGAGCCGGGGACGACGACGGTGGTCTTCCCCCTGACCCACCGTTCCCGCCTGCGGATCGCGGTGTGCCCCGCCCCCGGCCCGGCGGCGGGCTGGGTGGAACCGGCGGCGCCGGCGGTGGCGGCGCGGGGGTGGCGGGCGCTGCTGGCCTCCACCGGGATGCAGGTCGAGCTCGACGATCCCGAGGCCGTCGCCGGCATCGACCTCGACCGCACGCAGATCCTGCTCGACCCCGACCCCGGGGCGCACACGGCGGCCGCGCTCGAGCGCTGGGGGTTCGACGACGCGGCGCGGCGGGCGTGGGAGCGGCTGCGACTCCGTGACCGGTGGGCGGCGCGCCGCATCGGCGAACCGGGGCCGGGGCCGGCCGGGAGGCTGCTGCGGTGGCGGGACCGGCTGCTCGGCGACCACGGGCCCCGCCGCCGCCCCGACCTGGTGCTGCTCCCGGGGTGGGCGCCGTCGCCGGGCCGGGCGGTGACGGTGCACGAGGCGCCCACCCGGGCCGGCCGCTGCTCGTTCGCGCTGCGCTGGCACGGTACGCAGCCGCTGCTGTTCTGGGAGGTCGCCGGCGCATGCGGCCCGCTGCGGATCACCGCCCCGGCGCTGGCCCCGGGCTGGGTGAGCGGGCAGGCGTCCGGCGAGGTGATGGTCACGGCTCGTCGAGACGCAGGGTGACGATCTCGGCCGGGCGCAACCGGCGGGTCCCGGTGAAGCGGGCGCGGGTCCGGTGGCGCAGGTCGACCTCCCAGCCGGTGACCGGGACGCCGTCGCGCGCCACGACCAGGTGTGCCGACCGCTCGGAGGGGTTGAAGCCGCGCAGCACCAGGTGTCCGTCCCGTCGGTACAGCGCCGAGACCGCGGCGCCGTGCACGGCCAGCGCCCGACCGGTGACCGGGAGGCCGTGGCCCCCGCCGCCCGGTGCCCGCTCCACGGGGACGAGCACCTCGTCGGCCCGCTCGATCAGGCGGGCGTCCTCCCAACTGCCGCGGTGCGGCATCACCGCGTAGCGGACCTCCACCGGCCCGGGCATCTGTGCCCCCCGGACCGGGACCATCGGCCCGGCCGGGTTGGGTCGCAGCGACGGCGCGGCCCGCGACAGCCAGCCGGTGGCCCGCAGCAGGGTGAGCGCCAGGGTGCGGCCCCCGTCGACGATCTCGTACTCGAGCAGCCCGTCGTGGATGAGGGCCAGGCCGACCCTGCCGTCGCCGGCGTCGACGAACCGGCGGGACACGAAGGTGGGCAGCGCGGCCTCGTGCGGACCGCCCTCGGCGTCCAGGCCGCGGTGCACGACCGCGAACGCGCACTCGGCCGCCGATCCGGTCACGGGGGCGGGCAGCGGGAAGTGGGCCCGGAGGCGGTGGTCGCGCGCCGGGTTGTCGAAGCGGTGGGTGACCCGCACGAACGGCTCCCCGGCGCGCAGCTCGAGCTCGGTCGTGATCTCGACCGCGACGGTCGTGGCGGCCCGGGCCCGGCCGGCGATGACATCCCCCTCGGCGTGCGTGGGCCAGCGGTACCGGGCCCGAACCACCAGGCGGGCCCGGACCGGCCCTGCTTCGACAGTCTCGACCGACACCTCCTCGGGGGTGTCGACGACCCGGTCCTCGGCCGGCGGTGAGTAGTTGTAGGTGTCGCCGCCGTCGCCGCCGTCGACGAGCCGGCCGAGCCCCGTCGCCTCGACGCCGTCGGCCGTGCGGAGCGACCAGGTCCCGTCGTCGGCGACCTCCAGGCGCACGGCGTCGCCGGCCAGGTGGCGGGCGCCGGCGTCCACCCGGGCCGGGCCCGGCGCCGGCCCTTCCCGGGCGGTGAAGGTGCGCCAGCCGTGGCCGGGCACCGGCGGCAGGTGCGCAACGAGCCGGCGCACCGGGGCGAAGCGGACCCGGAGGCGCAGGTGGGCCCCGGCCCGCCGGGCCGCCTCGATCTCGGCCCGCACGGCCCGCAGGTCGATCGGGGCCGCGGGCGGCCGGCACTCGGTGAACACGTGCTCCACGGTGCCGTCGGGGTGCTCGACCGTCTCGTGCCGACCGACCTGGACCGCGGCGATCTCGGCGCCGCGCATGGTGCCGAGCAGCCAGCCGACGTCGCCGTCGACGACGAGATCGTCCGTGCCGGGGGCGCCGAGCTCCTGGGTCGGCACCGGGGTGCCGTCGTCGAGCGCGACGAGATGGACGGGTCCCTCGCCGGGGAGGCTGAGCGTGATCACCCCGCCCCGGTCGGCCGGGGTCGGGTTCACCACCACCGTGGACAGCGGCGGGGCCTGCACCGACCGGGCCAGCTCGCGCACGACGTCCCGGCTGACGGTGTCGGCGATCTGACGGGCCTCCCGGTAGCGGGTGAGGACCGCCTCGACCACGTCGTCGTGGCTGCACGCACAGGACGAGTCGTGCGCCGCGTTGAGGACCAGCCGGCGCCAGGCCGCCTCCAGCAGTCGCGACGGGTACCGCTCGGGGGGCAGGAACAGGGCGCAGAGCGGCTCGGCCCGCCGCTCCAGCGACCGCTCGGCGGCGGCCGCGGCCTGGTGGACGTCGATGCGGTTGGAGGCCACGCCCATCAGCACGTTCGCCCGGGCGCCGGAACGCAGCTCGCCGGTCCAGGTCGGGAGCCCCTCGGTCGGTGCACCGGCGAGCGCCTCGGCGAGTGAGGTGACCCGCAGCTCGTAGCGGTCCTGGCGCTCGTTCGCCTCGGCAACCACTCGGCCCACCCACGGCTGGGGTGCCTGGTGGTCGGTGCCGTTCATGAGCACCAGGGGCGCCCCCGGCACCAGCGCCTCGCCGTAGGCCTCCTCGGCGGCACGCACCTGGGCGAGCAGCACGTCGGGGTCGTCGGCCAGGTCCTGGGCGTTCGAGTACGAGTCCCGCAGGTACTCGGCCCGCACCGAGGTGCCGTCGGGCGCGACCCAGCGGAACGCGGTGGTACCGATTGCCGCCGGCACCCCCCGCCACACCACGGCGTCGGTGATCCCGGCCAGCGCAAGGATCTGGGGCATCTGGGCGACGTGACCGAACATGTCGGGCAGGTAGCCGACCTCGGTCGCGCCGCCGAGCCGGTCCGCCCGGGCCAGCCCCATCTGCAGGTCGCGCACGATCGTCTCCGCCGAGACCATGAACTCGTCCATGAGGATCATCCACGGTCCCACCGACAGGCGGCCTTCGCCGACGAGGCGCACGATCGTGTCCTCGGCCTCCGGGCGCACCTCGAGGTAATCGTCGATCAGCTGGGTCTGGCCGTCGAGGTGGAAGTGCGCGAATGCCGGGTCCGCGTCGAGCAGTTCCAGCAACCCGTCGACGACGTGCACCAGGCGGGCCCGGAACACCTGGAACGGCTCGTACCACTCCCGGTCCCAGTGGGTGTGGGGCACCACGGCGACGCGCCGGGGCGGGGGGCCCGGGGCCGGCGCGCTCACGCCGGTTCCGGGACGCTCACGCCGGTTCCGGGGCGCTCACGCCGGTTCCGGCACACCGAGACGGTCGAGGTAGCGCCGCCAGGCCTCCTCGTCGAAGGCGTGGTCGTGCGTCGGTGGCAGCACCTGCAGGCGGTGCATGGTTCCCGCCGCCGGGGGCGCGGCCGACGCCCCACCCGCCTCGCTGAGGCACGGCGGGGAGATCTCACCGATCGGCACGTCGAGGTCGAAGCCCACCTCGGACGACCAGCGGCGCCGGAGCAGGCTCGCCCCGATGTTCGCGGCGTACCGGTCGCGGGTGGTGAGGAACCAGGTGTCGCCGTCCCGGCCGGGCCCTTCCGGCGGCGCACCGAGGAACCGCCACTCGATGAAGCGCAGGATCGAGGTGTGGTCGTACACGGTCGGGTCCACGTAGCCGGGCCGGGCGAACGGTGAGGCCATCATCGTCGGCACCCGGAACCCGCTCTGGCCGAAGTTGTTCGCGTCGACCTCGGAGGCCCGGTCGTCGGGAAGGACCGGCGGGCGGACGTGGTCGAAGAAGCCGCCCCACTCGTCGTAGGTGACGATGAACACCCCGGAGTGCCAGTGCGGCGAGGTGGCGAACGCCCGGAAGGTGTCGCGCAGGAACCGCTGCCCGGCCCGGATGTCGGCGAGCGGGTGATCGTCGGAGCGGTCGTGACCGAGGAACTTCGGGTCGATGAACGTGACGTTCGGCAGGCGGCCGGCCGCGCAGTCCGTGAAGTAGTCGTCGATCGAGCGGTTGATCCCCAGGAGCCGGTTGCCCCACAGGAGGGTGACCGGCAGGTCGGTGTAGTAGTAGCCGCAGGGAACGCCGGCGGCGAGCAGGCGGTCCCAGATCGTCGGCCACGAGAACCCGCCCTCGGCGATGGGCAGGTAGTTGTTCTTGTGGCCGCCCGACTGGCCCGAGTGGAGGTACTCCCGGTTGGGATAGGTCGGTCCGAGGATCGAGCAGTGGAAGGCGTCGAAGATCGTGAAGCGGCGGGCGAACCGGGCGCTGAACGGCAGGTCGTCGCCCCGGTAGTAGCCGAGCGCCAGCTCGTCGTTGTTGGAACCCGGGGCGAGGAACCCGCGGTCGCGCTGGACCCGGCCGGCGTTCCAGGAGTGTCCGGGGTCGGCGAACTCGCAGCCCCGCCACGGGTTCGTGACCTCCGGGTGGGCGAACAGGTGCCGGGTGGGCACCATCCGTCCGTCGGGATCGGGGTAGGAGAGCTGCTGGGTGCCGTCCACGCCGAACGGCCGGCCGTAGCGGCGCCGGCCCGCGTCGAGGTAGGCGGGGTCGTTCGCCAGCCAGCCGAACCAGTGGTCGAACGACCGGTTCTCCATCATCGCCACCACGACGTGGGTGACCGGGGCGTCGGCCGCGGGTCCGTCGAGCATCCCCCGGCGGGGGCGGCGGCCGGGCCCGGGTAGCGGCAGCCGGCAGCCGGCGAGCGCGCCGCCGGCCAGCAGCCCCGCGCCGAGCACGCCGGTGGTGCGCAGGAAGTCCCGGCGAGAGACGTCGCGACGGGACCGGTCCACGTCCCCCATCCTCGCACGCCGCCGTGGTCCCACGCACGGTGGTCGGCCGGTCGTCACCGAGCTGTAGCGTGCCGTTCGCATGGACGTGGGGGCGTCGAGCACGGTGGTGATCGACCTGGAGGGAGCGGCGTGTCGGCAGGACCCGACGTTCGCTGCGCTGGCGAGCAGTGGGCGCGCCGGGTGGGAGGCGGTGGTCGCCGGGGAGCTGCGCTCGGGGACGGGTCGCCGGGGGCTGCTCGCCACCGCCGCCGATCTGCTCGCCGAGGGCGGACGGCTTGCCGACCCGGGGTGGCGGCGGGCGGTCGGCGCCGCCGCGGGGGTGGATCCCGACCTGCGGCGGGTGCTCGCCGACCTCCTCGGACGCACGGGTGTCGAGGTCGTTGCGCTCGGCGACGGGCTCGGGGTCGTGGACTGGGCCGACGAGCTCCGGGGGATCGTCGGGACGGAGCGGTTCCGGCTGCTCGCGAACGCCATCGGTCGAGGTGGCGTCGTTCGCTTCCCGCACACCTCGACGTGCTGCGCCTGCGGCTCGTGCGGGATCTGCGCGCAGGCCCCCGTGCGCGAAGCGGCCCGGACCGGCAGGCGCACCGTGTTCGTCGGCGCCTCGGTGTTCGACCGCAAGGCTGCCCTCGCCGCCGACGTCGTCGTGGCCCGTGGCCCGCTCGCCGGCTGGTGTGAGCTCGCCGGTGTGCCGTTCCATCCGTTCGCCGCACT
>CALEDW010000133.1 GCA_937949585.1 uncultured Acidimicrobiia bacterium | reverse complement strand
GTACCTGCTCATCCACGGGGAGCTGCCGACCAGGGCGCAGCTCGACGAGTTCCGCTTCGGGATCCGCCGCCACACCCTCCTGCACGAGGAGGTCAAACGGTTCTTCGACGGGTTCCCCCGCGACGCGCACCCGATGGGCGTGCTGTCCAGCGTGGTGAGCGCCCTGTCGACCTTCTACCAGGACTCCGCCGACCCGCACGACCCCGACCAGGTGCAGCTGTCGATCCTGCGGCTCATGGCCAAGATCCCCACCATCGCCGCCTACTCCTACAAGAAGTCGATCGGCCAGCCGCTCCTGTACCCCGACAACCGCCTCGACCTCATCGAGAACTTCCTGACCATGACCTTCGCGGTGCCCTCGGAGCCCTACGACGTGTCGCCGACCGTGGTGCACGCCCTGAAGCAGCTGCTCATCCTGCACGCCGACCACGAGCAGAACTGCTCGACCTCCACGGTTCGCATGGTCGGATCCTCCGACGCCAACCTCTTCGCCTCGGTGGCGGCGGGGATCAACGCGCTGTGGGGACCGCTGCACGGCGGGGCGAACCAGGCGGTGATCGAGATGCTGGAACGCATCCGCGACGAGGGAGGCGACGTGCGACGTATGGTCGCCCGAGCCAAGGACCCCGACGATCCGGTGCGCCTCTCGGGATTCGGTCACCGGGTGTACAAGAACTACGACCCCCGGGCCCGGATCCTCAAGGCCACCGCCGACCGGGTGATCTCCGAGCTGCACCGCCGCGACGAGCTGCTCGACATCGCCTTGGCGCTGGAGGAGGTGGCGCTCTCCGACTCGTACTTCATCGAGCGCAAGCTGTACCCGAACGTCGACTTCTACTCGGGGCTGATCTACCGGGCGATGGGGTTCCCCACGAAGATGTTCCCGGTCCTGTTCGCGATGGGACGCCTCCCGGGGTGGATCGCGCACTGGAAGGAGATGATGGAGAGCCCGAAGACGAAGATCGGCCGACCCCGCCAGGTCTACGTGGGGCCCACGGCACGCCCCTACGTTCCCATCGACCGGCGCGGCTGACGGCCACCCTCCGTGGACCTGCGTCCCACCGACGCCGAGGAGCGCCTGCGCCTGGAGTGCCGCGACTGGCTACGGGCGAACCTCCCGTGGACCTACGGGAGCGGCCTGCCGCCCCGCTTCGCCACCCTCGAGGAGGAGGTGAGCTTCGGGCGGCGCTGGCAGGCCCGTCTCGCCGAGGGCCGCTGGGTCGGGGTGGCCTGGCCGGAACGGTTCGGTGGGCGCGGCGCCGGACCGGTGGAGCACTACATCGTCACCGAGGAGCTGGCCCGGGCCCGGGCCCCCGAGCTCGTGGGGAGGATCGGCGTGAACCTCGTCGGCCCCACCCTGCTCGCCCACGGCACCCCGGAGCAGCAGGACCGGTGGCTGCCGCAGATCCTCCCCGCCGCCGAGCTGTGGTGCCAGCTGTTCAGCGAGCCGGAGGCCGGCTCCGACCTCGCCTCGCTGCGCACCCGGGCCGACCGGGTGCCGGGCGGCTGGCGGCTGAACGGCCAGAAGGTCTGGACGTCGTACGCGCAGTTCGCCGCCTGGGGGGTGTGCCTGGCCCGCACCGACCCCGACACCCCGGGTGGGCGGGGCCTGTCGTACTTCGTGGTCGACATGACCGCACCCGGCGTCGAGGTCCGCCCGCTGCGGCAGATCACCGACGAGCACGAGTTCAACGAGGTGTTCCTCACCGACGTGTTCGTGCCCGACGACCAGGTGATCGGCGGGATCGGCGAGGGGTGGCGGATCGCCAACTCGACGCTCACCCACGAGCGGGGGGTGAACCCCCGCCAGCTCGTCGTGCACCTGCAGCTGCTCGAGGAGCTGGCCCGCCTCGCCGCCGAGTCGGGCCGCTGGGACGATCCGGTGACGGCGTCGCGCCTGGCCCGGGCGTACGTGGAGATCCAGCTGTTCCGCCTCCACAACTGGCGGGCGATCTCGCGTACCGCCCGGGGGGAGGCGCCCGGGGCGGTCGGGGCGATCAACAAGCTGTGGTGGTCGGAGGTGAGCAAGCGCCTCCACGAGCTGGTGATGGACGTGCTGGGACCGGCGGCATCCCTGTGGGGCCCGGCGGCGGACAACCCCGGGGACGGGCGCTGGCAGCGCTCGTGGTGCTACTACCAGGCCGCGTCGATCTGGGCGGGCACGAACGAGATCCAACGAACCGTGGTGGGCGAGCGGGTCCTCGGCCTGCCGCGCGAGCCCCGTCCCGGTACCCCGGCCGCCCCGCGCCGCTAGATTCGCCGCCCACCGAGCAGGCCGGGAGATGCGAACGTCATGGCCGACAGCGAGACGGTCCGCTACACGACCGAGGGGCCGGTCGCCACGATCACGCTCAACCGGCCGGAGGTCGCCAACGCGCAGGACTCGGCGATGATCGACGCGCTCGACGCCGCGTTCGACCGGGCCGGCGCCGACGAGGAGGTCCGGGTGGTGATCCTCACCGGCGCCGGGAAGCACTTCTGCGCCGGCCACGACCTCAAGGAGCTGCTGGCGGGCACCGAACGCTGGGCGGCGATGCGGGCGACCCCGGAAGGCAAGCTCCTCCACGAGGAAACGATGTACTGGGACCGGCTGCTGCGCATCCGGGACTTCCCCAAGATCACGATCGCGGCGGTGCACGGGGCCTGCGCGGCGGCGGGGCTGGCGCTGGCGTGCATGTGCGACCTGATCGTCGCCGCCGACGACGCGCGGTTCTCCAACCCGGTGCTGCGCATGAGCGGGGCCGGTGTGGAGCTGCTCGTCGAACCGTGGGAGCTCGGGGTCCGTCGGGCCAAGGAGTTCCTGTTCTGCGCCCGCACCCTCAGCGCATCCGAGGCGGAACGGGCCGGGCTGGTCAACCGGGTGGTGCCCCGGGACCGACTGGCCGAGACGGCCCGGGAGATGGCCGAGGCCGTCGCCTTGGTCCCGCCGGTGACGGCCCGAGCGGTGAAAGACACCCTGAACCACACCCTCGACCTCATGGGCCAGCGGGCCGCGTGGCGCTACCACTTCATGGTGCACCAGTTCGTGAGCAACACCGCCGAGGCCCTGGCCCGCACCGAGGCGCGACGCGCCGGAGGCCTGGACGCGGTGCGGGCCGAGCAGCGGGGTGAGCGGGCCGGGCCCGCCGGGCGGGACCGGGCGACGCCGCCGGCATGACCGGCCCCCTCACCGGGGTGCGGGTGGTCGACCTCGGCACCCGCATCGCGGCGCCGTTCTGCGCCGGGCTGCTCGGCGAGCAGGGTGCCGAGGTGATCAAGGTGGAGCAGCCCGGCCGCGGGGACTTCATGCGGGAGATCGGACCGTTCACCCCTGAGGGGCACTCGCTGTTCTGGGCGGTGGAAGGCCGGTCGCGTCGGTCGGTGACCATCGACCTGCGCCACCCCGAAGGACAGGACCTGGCCCGCCGGTTGTGCGCCACGGCCGACGTGGTGGTGGAGAACTTCCGGCCCGGGACGCTCGAGCGATGGGGGCTCGGCCCGGACCGCCTGCCGCCGCGGGTGGTGACGGTGCGGATCTCCACCTTCGGCCAGGACGGCCCGTACGCGACCCGGCCCGGCCTCGACCGGATGGGCATCGCCTACGGGGGGCTGATGCATCTCACCGGCTACCCCGACCGCCCTCCGGTGCGGGTGGGGGTGACGATCTCCGACTACCTCACCGGGGTGTTCGCGGCCCAGGCCGCCGTCGCCGCGCTGTACGCCCGGGACGCCAGGGGCGGTAGCGGCGCGGTGATCGACGCCGCGCTGTACGGCTCGGTGCTGCGGGTGCTGGAGTGGACCCTGGCCGCCTACGACCGGCTCGGGCTCGTGCGGCAGCGGGAGGGCAACCGGCTCGCGACCTCCGCCCCGCTCGACAACTACCCGACCGCCGACGGACGGTACGTGTGCATCGTGGCCGGCTCCGACGCGAACTTCGCCCGACTGTGCTCGGTGATGGGACGCCCCGAGCTCACCGAGGACCCGCGCTTCGCCCGCCTCGCCGACCGGGCCGCGCACGCCGACGAGATCAACGCGATCGTCGCCGCCTGGACGGCCACGCGCTCGGCGGCGGAGGTCGAGGCCGCCTGCGTGGCCGGGGACGTGCCGGTGGCGGTCGCCTACACCGCCGCCGACATCTTCGCCGACCCGCACATCGCCGCCCGCGGCGACCTGGTGACCGTCGACGACCCGGACGTCGGCCCCCACCGCCAGCAGGCTCCCTACCCGCGCTTCGTCGGGACGGCCGCGAACCCGCCCCGCCCGGCACCCCGCCTCGGTGAGCACACCGACGAGGTGCTGGGGGGGCTGCTCGGTCTCGACGCGGCGCAGCTCGCCGACCTCCGGGCCCGGGGGGTGGTGTGAACCCGGCACCGCCGGTCGCCGCAGGGCTGTTCGAGACCGACCCGCCGCGCCTGTGCGGGTCGCGCTGCCCGGTGTGCGGCCGGGCGGCCTTCCCCCGTCACGACGTCTGCCCGTCCTGTGGGGCCGCGGGCTGCGAGCCGGTGCGTCTCGGCCCGCGGGGACGGCTGTGGGCATGGACCACGGTGACGAGTCGCCCCCCCGGCTACGGCGGACCGGTCCCCTACGGGTTCGGGGTGGTGGAGCTCGACGACGGACTGCGGGTGGTGACCCGCCTCGCGCTGCCGCTCGACGACGCCCGGTTCGGTCGGCCGATGCACCTGCGGATCGTCGAGGTGCGGGGCGAGGACGGGGAGGCGTTCACCACCTGGGAGTTCGCACCGGAGCCCGGGTCGTGAGCCCCCGGGTCGTCGTCACCGGGGTGGGGCTGCACCCCTTCGGCCGGTTCCCGGACCGGACGGTCACCGACCTCGGCGTCGCCGCGGTGCGGGCCGCGTTCGACGACGCCGGTCTCGGGCCGGCCGACCGGCTCGACGCCGCGTTCTGCGGTACGGCCTACGCCGGGGTCGCGGCCGGGCACAAGGTGCTGGGGGCACTGGCCCGCACCGGCATCCCGATCATCGACGTGGAGGCCGGCTGCGCCAGTGGCGCCGCCGCGCTGGCCCTAGGCGTGCAGGCGCTCCGGGCGGGAGCGGCCCGGCGGGTGCTGGCGTTCGGGATCGAGCAGATGCCCCGCGGGATGATCCGTTCCAGCTTCTTCGAACCGTGGCGCGAGCGGGCCGGGTTGGCGGCCACCCCTGCCTACTTCGCCCTGCGGGCCCAGCGGCTCATGCGGGAGCAGGGGATCACCAAGGAGCACCTGGCCCAGGTGGTGGTGAAGAACCGGGCGCACGGTGCCGCCAACCCCGAGGCGATGTACCGCTCCCCCACCACCGTCGCCGAGGTGCTGGCCTCCCGGGTGGTGTGCGAGCCGCTGCACCTGCACATGCTGTGCTCCCCGAACGAGGGCGCCGCGGCGGTGATCCTGGAGGCGGCGGAGGGCCCCGGCGGACCGACGGCGGCTGCGGTGGAGGTGGCCGCGGCGGTGGTGCGATCCCACCTGCCCGGCAGCGTGCTGGGGGAGGCAACCCCGCTGTGGGGCGTCGACGACGCCTCCATCCCTCCCCCGACGCGCCTGGCCGCAGAGGCCGCCTACGCCGAGGCAGGCCTCGGCCCCGCGGACCTCGACGTGGTGGAGTGCCAGGACACCGATGCGGCCCGGGAGCTGCTCGCCTGGGTGGAGCTCGGACTGTGCCCTCCGGCGGAGCAGCCGGCCCGTCTCGCCGACGGCACCCACACCCTCGGCGGCCGCCTCCCGGTGAACCCGTCGGGAGGCCTGCTCTCCAAGGGCGAGCCGCTCGGCGCCTCCGCGCTCGGCCAGGTGGTGGAGCTCGTCCGCCAGCTGCGCGGCACCGCCGCCGACCGTCAGGTGCCCGACGCCCGGGTCGGGCTCGCCCACACGGTCGGGCGCGGCGCCAACGCGTCGGTGGTGGTGCTGCGCCG
>CALEDW010000132.1 GCA_937949585.1 uncultured Acidimicrobiia bacterium | reverse complement strand
CGCCGCGGTGGCCGCGGCCCGGGTGGTGCTGGACCGGTCGGCGGCCACCGTCCGGACGCTGGCGGCCGAGGAGGAACGCCTCGGCCGACTCGCTGCGGCGCTCGACGCCACCACCCCCCCCGCCGAGCTGGCGCAACTCGGTGCCGCTCACCGCGCGGCGCAGGCCGCCCTCGCCGCGGCCGAGGCGGCCGAGGGCGAGGCCCGGCACCGGGTCGAGGAGGCGGAGGCGGCGCTGGCGGACCACCCCCCGGCCGCACGGCTCGAGGACTGGGTCGCCGCCGCCGAGGAGGCGGCCGCCCTCACCCGTCGCCGGGACCGGCTCGCCACCGCCGCGGCCCAGGCCCGGGCCGCCGAGGCCCGAGCGGAGGCGGACCACGAGGCGGCGGTCGCGGCGCTGGAGGCGGCCCGGCGGGCCCACGCGGCGCACGACCTTCGGGCGCACCTGCGACCCGGGGACCCCTGCCCGGTGTGCGAGCAGCCGGTCGAGCGGGTTCCCGCCGCTACCCCCCCGGGTGACCTCACCCGTGCGCAGGACCGGGTCGGTGAGACGGGCACGGCGCGGCGGCGGGCCCGCCAGGCCGCCGGTGAGGCCGACCGGGCACTCCGGGAGGTGGAGGGACGGTTGGGTGCGGCGACCGCCCGGCTCGCCGGCGCACCGGAGGGGCCGGCGCTGCACGAACTCCTCGACCGGGTGCGGGCGCTCGGGGCCGCCCGGGACGCAGCTCGGCAGGACCTCGCCGCCGCCCGCCGCGAGGTCGAGCGGGCCCGGCAGGCGGCCCGGGCCGCCGCCGATGCGCTCGGCGGCGTGGCCTCCGCCTTCCGCACCTGCCGCGACCAGGTGGTCGCCGCCGGGGGGACGCCCCCGCACGAGACCGGGGAGGTGACCGTCGACTGGCCGGCGCTGCGGTCCTGGGTCGAGGGTGAGCGCCCGGCGCTGGAAGCGGCCCTCACCGAGCGTCGTGAGCGGCTCGCCGCCGCCCGTCGGGAGGCCGAGGAGCACCTGGCCGGACTGCGCGCCCGGGTGGAGGTCCTCGGGGAGCGGCCGGGGGAGGGCATCGACGCGATCGACCGGCTTGCGGTCGCGCGGGCCACCGAGGCCGAGGCCGTTGCGGTCCGCATCGACGAGGCGCTGGGGGAACGCACCCGGCTGGAGGCCCGGGTACGCGACACCGAGGCCCGGGAGGCGTCGGCCCGGGTGTTGGAGCAGGAGCTGCGCGCCGACCGCTTCCTGGCCTGGCTGCTCACCGAGGCGCTGGAGCGCCTCGCCGACGGTGCCTCGGTGCGGCTCGGCGAGATCAGCCGTGGCCGGTACGCGCTGCGCTTCGACGAGGCCGACCGGGAGTTCCTCGTCGTCGACCACGCCAACGCCTCCGAGACCCGGCCGGTGCGCACCCTCTCGGGCGGGGAGACGTTCCAGGCCTCCCTGGCGCTGGCGCTGTCCCTCGCCGACCAGCTGCGTGACCTGACCGCCGACGCCACCGCCCGGCTCGAGGCGGTGTTCCTCGACGAGGGGTTCGGGACCCTCGACGCCGAGAGCCTCGAGGTGGTGGCGGCCACCATCGAGAACCTCGCCGCCGAGGACCGCATGGTGGGCATCGTCACCCACGTGCCCGACCTGGCGGAGCGGATGCCGGTCCGGCTGCGGGTGAGCCGCGGGCCCGGTGGGGCCCGGGTCGACAAGGTCGTCCGGTAGGGGGGAGAGGGGCGGTGCGGTTCCGGGTGGAGGCGTGGAGCCCCGAGTACGGGGCGGCCGGGGAGGCGACCGTGACCCCCACGGCCGTGCAGGTGGAGGTGGCCGTGGAGCGCCCGGCGTCGCGCTGGGAGCCTCTGCCGCCCGACCCGGCCCGAGCGGCGACCGGGCCGGTGCTCTTCGTCGACGGGGTGCGCCGCGTCGACGCCCGCATCTGGATCACCGGCGCGGACGGGACGGTGCCCGGGGTCTGCGCCTCCTGGGCGGCGGGGGTGGTGGAGGCCCACGGCGGCGAGGCCCGCCTCGTGGTGGCCCGGGTGGGTCGGGGCTGCGTCTCGGGCTCCGGGGTGGCGGCACCGATCGTCACGCCGTACGGAACCTGGCTGCCACACGGGGCGGCCGCCGCCGACGCGGAGGCGCTCCTGCAGGCGGTGCACGAACTCATGGCCCGTACCGAGGTGGAGGCCGCCGAGGACGCGCTCGTCGGCCGGGACGCCGAACCGTTCGTGGTGGTCGACGGCACCCTGCGCGAACGCACCCACCTGCGGGCGGCGGTGGGGCTGGTGAAGTCGCACACCGTCGCCTACCTGCCCGAGCCGCTGCATGTGCTCGTCGATCGGCTCGCCCCGGGTGAGCGCACCCCCGTGTTCCTGATCGGGACGTCCTGGACCCGCTACTCCTGGTACCTGCGCCTGCCCGGCGGCGACGACGCCCCCTGGTCGGGCGTGGTGCGGGGCGAGTGCCCCGGGACGCTGGCCCCCGCCGAGGCGGTCGCCGCCGCCGAGCGCGCCGCTGCCACCCTGCCCCGCTTTGCCAGCGAGCCGCACAAGGACCCCCGCGCCCCCCAGAACCTGTACCCGATCGCCGGGCTCGAGCGATTGCTGCGGCGCCGCCTCGGCGACGCCGCCCTCGCCTACCGGGCGCTACGGAGGGTGGCGCGGAGCTGACGGCAGTGCGGGTCCGACGGGAGTGCGGGTCCGACGGGGTGTCGTGGGCGGGGCGGCCGGTCCGCAGATCGCGGGCCTGCGGGCCGCCGGTGTGGCGGTGGCGATCGGGTGCCCGGCGGCCGGTGCGGTCCGGTGTGGGTCCGGTCCCCGCTACGGTGGTCGGGTCCCGGCCGTGGAGGGTGCGCGTGCCCTGGAGATCCAAACGAGCGGCCGAGACGGTGCTCGACCCCGCGGGCGGGCCGGGGCCGGCCTCGCCGGAGGAGGCGTTCTGGGGCGGCGGTGTTGACCGGGCGCCGTCGTCCGACGCTGCGGGGTCCGGCCCGCCGACGGTCGGGGACCTCGCCACCGCCCCCGACCCCGGGAGCGATCGGGACGCCTCCCTGCCGGCGGACCCCGACCGGGCGGTGCGGGTCTACATGCTGGGCGAGCGGGCCGAGGCCTCGCTCGAGGAGCGGGAGCGGCTCGCCGACTGGGCCGAGGCGCAGGCCTGTCGGGCCTGCCGGGACGAGCTGGGGCGCAGCCACGACCCGGCCCGGCTCGCCCACGACGGCTGCCGCACCGCCCTGCGTGCAGGGCGGGTGCTGCGGCGGGGCTGAGCCCAGATCCCCGGGCGCGGCACCGCCCGGCCGTCCCGACCGCAGGTCGGGCGCGCCGGGACCGGTCCGGGACCAAGGTCACGAGCTCCGGGCGACGGGAACACCGGCCCGGGCGCGGCCGTTCGAGGTTGCGATGGCGAGCACGGCGATGAGCGATGCGCACGTGGTGCCCACCCGCTACTGGCATCTGCTGGCCGACGGGCGGATCCAGTGCGACTTGTGCCCGCGCGCCTGCAAGCTGCGGGAGCACCAACGCGGCGTCTGCTTCGTGCGGGCCCGGGAGGGCGACCAGGTGGTGCTCACCACCTACGGCCGTTCCAGCGGGTTCTGCGTCGACCCGATCGAGAAGAAGCCGCTGCACCACTTCCACCCCGGGACCGCGGTGCTGTCGTTCGGCACCGCCGGCTGCAACCTCGCCTGCCGCTTCTGTCAGAACTGGGACATCTCGAAGTCGAAGGAGATCGACACCCTCGCCGACGAGGCGTCCCCCGAGACGATCGCCGAGGCGGCCGTGCGCCTGGGGTGCCGCAGCGTGGCCTTCACCTACAACGACCCGGTGATCTTCATGGAGTACGCCGTCGACGTCGCCGACGCCTGCCGGGAACGCGGCGTCGCCGCGGTCGCGGTGACCGCCGGCTACATCTGCGACGAGCCCCGCCGGGAGTTCAGCGCGCACCTCGACGCCGCCAACGTCGACCTCAAGGCGTTCAGCGAGACCTTCTACCGCCACGTGGCCGGCGGGCACCTGCAACCGGTGCTGGAGACCCTCGAGCACCTCGTGCACGAGACCGACGTGTGGACCGAGGTCACCACCCTGCTCATCCCCGGCCACAACGACTCCGACACCGAGATCGGCGCGCTGGCCGACTGGGTGGCCGAGCGTCTCGGCCCCGACGTCCCGCTGCACTTCAGCGCCTTCCATCCCGACTTCCGGATGCTGGAGGTGCCTCCCACCCCGCCGGCGACGCTGCGTCGCGCCCGGGAGATCGCCCGGCGGGCCGGGCTGCGCTACGTGTACGTCGGCAACGTGGCCGACGTCGAGGGTCAGTCGACGCGCTGCCCGGCCTGCGACCGTCTCCTCATCGAACGCGACCGGTACCGGCTCGGTGCGTACCACCTCGACGTCGACCCGGCGTCCGGTGCCGGACGCTGCGACCGGTGCGGCACCGCGATCCCCGGGCGCTTCGATCCGATCCCCGGGACCTGGGGGCCACGTCGGCGACCGGTGCGGCTGGCGGCGGCCGGAACCGGTCCCGCAGGGGCGTGAGCGTGGCGCCGGTGCCGGTGCGACCCGCGGCCGTGGCCGGCGCCTTCTACCCGGCCGACCCCGCCGAGCTCGCCGCCCACGTCGACGCGCTGCTCGCCGCCGCCGACGTGGCGCCGCCGGCAGGACGGCTGCGAGGCCTCATCGTGCCGCACGCCGGCACGGTCTACTCGGGCCCGGTCGCGGCGTCGGCCTACGCGTGCCTGCGCTCGGTCCCCGCTGCGGTGCGCCCCGCCTCGGTGCTGCTCGTGGGGCCCGCCCATCGGGTGCCGGTGCGGGGCGTGGCCACGACCGCGGCCGAGCAGCTCGACACCCCCCTCGGGCGCCTCCCCGTCGACACCGGGGCTCGGGACCGCTTGCTGCGGGCCGGGCTCGTGACCGTCGACGACGCCGCCCACGCCCCCGAGCACAGCCTGGAGGTCCAGCTCCCGTTCCTGGTCCGCGCGCTGGGACCCGTGCCGGTGCTACCGCTGCTCGTGGGGGCCGGTGTGCCCGCCGAGGCGGCCGCCGCCCTGGAGGCGGCCTGGGGTCCGGACACGCTGCTCGTGTGCTCCACCGACCTCAGCCACTACGAGGACCTCGAGTCGGCGCGCCGCCACGACGTCCGCACCGCGGCGCGCATCGTCGCCTGTGACCACCGGGCGATCGGACCCTGGGACGCCTGCGGCGCCCATCCCCTCGCCGCGGTGCTCACGACCGTCGCCCGCCGCGGGTACCGGGTGCGCCTCCTCGACCTTCGCACCTCGGGCGACACCGCCGGGCCCCGCGACCGGGTGGTCGGCTACGGGGCGTTCGCGATCACCGGGTCCGAGGGGTGAGGGGACCGCGGTGACGACGTTGCAGCCCCCCGAGCTCCGTCCCGAGGAGGAGGCGATCGCGCTCGAGTTCGCCGTCGCCACCATCGGCGAGACGCTGCGGCGGGGGCCCGCCGTGCTCGTCGCCCCACCCGACGGGTGGCGAGGGCGTCTTGCACGGCCCGGGGCGGCGTTCGTCACCCTCACCCGGCAGGGGCGCCTCCTGGGCTGCATCGGATCGCTGCGGGCGGTCGAGCCGCTGGGCCGTTGCATCGCCCGGCACGCGCTCGCCGCCGCGTTCGCCGATCCACGCCTGCCCCCGGTGACCGCCGCCGACTACGAGATGATGGACGTCTCGGTGTCGGTGCTGTCCGAGCTCGTGCCCTTCGAGGTCGAGGATCTCGACGACCTGGAGCGGCGCCTCGAACCCGGGCGCGACGGCCTGGTGGTGCACGCCGGCTCCGCGTCGGCGACGTTCCTGCCGGCGGTGTGGGACCAGCTGTCGGACCCGGCGGCGTTCCGCCGGGCGCTGTGGGCGAAGGCCGGCTGGTCGCCCGGGTACCACCCACCCGACCTGCGCTGCGCCCGCTACCGCACCCGCACCTTCACCGACCGCGGCCCGCGCCGCCTGACCGCCGCCTGACCGCCGCCCGGCCGCCGGGGTCCGGTGCCCGACCCGGACCACACCGGTGGGATTACACGCCTGAAATCGTCACACCCGGTGCCGATCCTGGAGGTGCGGTCGGGCAACGGCGCCGTCGGCCGGCTCGCCCGGCGGGTGGAGGGCAGGGCCGTTGCTCCGACCGCACCGTCGCCGTCGGTGCCGGTGTGCGCCGGGCGCCGGTCTGCGCCGGGCTCAGGGGCGGTCGGGCCCGTCGGTGCCGGGCGGCCGGCGGTGGGGGCCGGACCAGTCGAGCGGGGCCTCCCCGCGGCGCTGGCAATCGGCGAGGTGGTCGAGCCAGGCCCGCGAGTCGGCCGTCCCACCCGGCCGGTTCCGGGCCGCCCAGAGCCGGTCGTGCTCGTCGGCGAGCGCCACGGTGCGGTCCGCCAGCGCCCCCCGCGTCGCCTCCGGGACCGAGGCGAGCGTCCCGTCGCCGGCGAGGCGGGCCAGGGCGTCGTCGCAGCACAGGCGCACGATGCCGATCGCGTACCGCAGCTCGTCCAGTACCAGCGGACCGTCGGGTCGAGCGGGCCGGGCCCGCCCGAGGCGTGCCGCGAGGTCGTCGAGGCGGCCGGCGACCTCGGCGTACTCGTCGGCGGTGGCACCGTCGAGCAGCCCTCGCCCCACCGGGAGCTGCGGGAAGTAGAGGTGCAGGACCGTCGTGGCGAGGTTCGGGAGCTGTGGGGTGAGGATCCGGTAGAGCGAACCGAGCTCCACCAGCGTCGCGCCGAGCACGCCGGCGGCATCGGCGAAGGCGTGGACGTCGAGCAACGCCGCCAGCCGGTCGCCCGCGTCGGCGTTCGCCTCCGCACACCAGCCGAGCGCGGCGGCGAGCGCCCAGCCCGGCTCGCTCACCGGCGGCGGTTGCAGGTGCCCGTTGTCGCCCCAGTCGGTCTGCAGCACCCCGGCCGCCCCGGAGCGGACGGCGGCGGTGACGGCCTCGGCGACGTTGGCGCACATGTTCGGTACCCGGCCCAGGATCGACCACCAGCTCGACGTGCCCGGCGCCACCCATGCCGGCACCCCGGCATCGGCGAGGCGGGCCAGGCGCTCGGCGAACGGGTGGCCGGCTTCGTACCCCCACTCCACCACGGTGACCCCCTCGGGCACCTCGCCGAGGCGGTCGGGGTGCCGGGCGAGCACGTCGCCCCACACCAGCATCTCCCGGCCGTCCAGCGCGGGCAGGTCGCGCAGGCGCCGCATCCAGGCCAGGTAGTCGCCGATGCGCTCAGGGGGCATCTCCCAGGGCTCGTCGAGACCGACGTGCACGAACCGGGCCCGCGGCAGCGCGGCGACCAGCTGGCCGAGCACGTCGGCGACGAGCGGCAACGACCGGGGGTGGTCCGGTTCGATCGTGGCCGGCGGGAAGCGCAGTCCGGCCAGCGTGTAGCCGGCCGGATCCATGGCGAGCTCGGCGTAGCCCGGGTGACGCAGCCACCGGGCCAGGTGACCGAGGCAGTTCTGGTTCGGCACCAGCTCCACCCCCCGGGACCTGCAGTGCGCGTCGAGACGCGCGAGCTCGGCGGCGCTCAGCGCGCTCGCCTCCCGCCACACCTCCTCGTGACCGACCGCGGCGAAGGTGTGCTCCATGTACAGCTGCAGCTGGTTGACCTTCCAGCCCGCGAGCCGGTCGACGAGCGCCTCCAGCTCCGACAGCGTCGGCACCTTGTCGCGGCTGATGTCGAGCATCGCGGCGCGCACCGGCCGGTCCGGCCAGTCCTGGATCGCACCGACCGGGACGCATCCGTCGTGGACGGCGCGCAGCTGGGCGAGCGTGGCGGCCGCCCAGCGGGCCCCGGCCTCGTCGGCGGCGTCGACGGCGACCGTCCCGTCGGGCCCGACGGTGAGCGCGTAGCCCTCGGCGGGCAGGCCCGGTGCGCCGATCCGCACCACCGGGTCCGCCGCGGGGACGGCCGGGCCGTCGAGGTGGGCCTCGCGGGGCGCCGGCAGGAGCAGCGGTCCGGTCACGCTGCGCCTGCCTGCGGACCGGGCGCACCGCCCCGGTCGTCGAGGCTCCTCCGGTAGACGAAGAACACCGGGCCGATCCGGGCGCCGAGCCGGGCGTAGGGCACGATCGGCCCGACCCAGGCGATCTCGGCCCGCCGGTGCCCGGCCTCGGCCAGGCGCCTCAAGGCCCCGACCAGGGGCGCCCGCCCGGCACCCCGACCCACCAACGACGGGCGGGAGCAGACCGGGCCCACCCAGCCGTCGCGGTTCACGCTGTACGCGCAGAGCGCGGCCAGGCCCTGTGCGTCGCGGACCCCGACCAGGGTGGATCGGCGCGCCGCCCGCACCAGCTCGGGGGTCCAGTGCGGCCAGTGGGCGTCGCCCCAGGCCCGCACCTCCCGCTCGTCGGCGACGTCCTCCCAGCCCCCCGGGTCGGCGGGGAGCCGTCCGAGGTCGACGAGCATGTTGAAGTTCGCCTCGTCCCGGCGGTACCGGCTGCGCTCGAGCAGGGCGCAGAGCTCGACGGCACGGGTGTCCACACCGGGGAACAGGTAGGCGGGCGGGTCCGAACCGGTCACGACCTCCCGGCACCCGGCGGCGGCCAGGTGCGCCTCGGCTGCGGCGAGCAGCGCCAGGCCGTGTCCCCGGCCGCGGTGGTCGGGATCGACGGCGAGCAGCCGCAGGTGTCCTGAGGTGCCGATCACCACGGTGGCGACCACACCGACGGCCGGATCACCGACCACGTGCGCCGGCTGCTCGTCGTCGAACAGCGTCCGGGCCAGCTCGGCGGCCGTCGGCGGGTCGGGCACGGCCCGCCCGACGAGCCGCGCGATCCCGGGGAGCGCGTCGGGGCCCAACTCGGACCACCCGTTCGCCACGGGCCGGAGGCTAACGGCGCCGGACCGCGCCGGTCGCTGGGTCGGCCGGGCCGCCGGGGTATCGCACGCCGGCGCCGCGGGGTGCGAACATGGCACGGTGAGCGCCCTCATCGACGCCGACCAACACCTCTTCGAGGACCGCACCTGCTGGGCCGACCGGATGCCGGCGGCGCAGCGCGCCGACGCGCTGGCGATCCTCGACGACGAGGCCGGCAACGCCTGGCTCACCTGACGGGGGCGCCGCCTCGGCCTCGCCGACGTGCCCGAGCCCGGGGACGTGGCGGCGCTGGGGCGGCGGCTGCAGGCCGCCAAGCGCGGTGAGCCCCCCGAGGTGCCCTACGACGAGCGGCTCCCCGCCGACTACCACGACCCCGCGGCGCGCCTCGGTCGGATGGACCGGCTCGGGTGGCCGAGGCGGTCTGCTTCCCGAACTACGGCCTGATCTGGGAGGACGCCCTGGCCGGCGACCTGCCGGCGCGAACTTCACCAAGCCGTTCGATCCGGCCTGGTACGCCGACGACCCCGAGCCGGCCAACCCCGAGCTGTTCTCGATCTTCCTGTGGGTCCCGCCGGCGCTGGCCATCGCCGACCTGGCCGTCCACGGGGTCTTCGAGCGGCATCCCGACCTGCGACTGGGGGTGATGGAGCTGTCGGCGGTGTGGGTCCCGCTGTTCTGCACGTTCCTCGACGGCGGCCACGACTTCGTGAGCCGCCTCCACGGCGCCACGATCACCACGCTGCCGTGCCGCCCGTCGGAGTACCTGCGCCGCCAGGTGCGCATCGCCGCGTTCGCCTACGAGCGACCCGACCGGCTCAGCGCCTCGGTCGGCGACCTGTTCATGGCCTGCTCGGACTGGCCGCACTCCGAGGGCACCGCCGACCCCGTCACCGACCTCGAGGCGCTCGGGCCGCTACCGGCCGGGTTCCGGGGCGGCAACGTCGACCGGCTGCTCCGCCGGGTCTGAGCCCACCCACCGGGTTTCGGCGGTCCCGGGGCTCAGCACCTCGGCGAGGTTCGCCTCGATCGCCGCCGAGGCGGCGGCGAGTACCTCGTCCACCGGCGCCGAGGTGTCGAGCACGGTCGCTTCCGGCCACGGCTCGAACCGGGCCCGCATGGCCTCGGCCACCTCGACGGTGGCGTCCGAGACCTCGCCGACGTCGGCCGCTCGGCGGCCCAGGCGCGCCTCGACGACCTCCGGCTCGGCCCGGCAGGTCAGCTCGGTGCACCACGACGCCGTCTCCCGGGCGACCTCCCGAGCCGCGTGGCGGTGGGCGGCCGCCGAGAAGGACGCGTCGAGGATCACCGACTCGCCGAGCTCCAGCAGGCGCCCGGCGCGGTGGGTGAGCTCGGCGTAGGTG
>CALEDW010000131.1 GCA_937949585.1 uncultured Acidimicrobiia bacterium | reverse complement strand
GTCCACCCGGGCGCCCGCAGGGGGATCGGCGAGCATCGCCCGGGCCACCATGACGGCCTCGCGCAGGCGACGAAGCCGCTCTCCCGGAGCGGGCATGGCGGTGCCGATCGCCGCGTAATCCCCGGCGTACCAGCCGGCACCCAGGCCCAGCTCGACCCGACCGCCGCCGAGCCGGTCGAGGGTGGCGATCGCCTTGGCCAGCACCGAGGCGGGCCGGAGCGCCTCGCAGCACACGAGCGTGCCGAGGCGAGGTCCCGGGACCGCCCGGGCCAGCGCGGCGAGACCCACGAGCGGCTCGAACGCCCGGACGGGGGTGTCCGGTCCCCCGTACTTGCCGAAGTCGAAGACGAGGTGATCGGAGAGCCACAGCGAGTCGATCCCCAGCGCCGCCGCGTGCTGCGCCCAGGCGTGCACGGTCTCCCACCGCAGCGGATCTTCGCCGGCCACCGAGCCGTCGTACTGGGGCAGGGCGAGACCGAGGCGCACCGGGTGGAGCGTACCGGCGGTGCCCCTACGCTGCGGTGGTGCTCGTCTGCCCGGTGAACGTGTCCGAGGGTGCGGACCCCGCCGTGCTCGACGCGCTGCGCCGGGCGGCCGGGGCGGCGCTCGCCGACCTGCACGCCGACGCCGACCACCACCGCACCGTGCTCACCCTGGCCGGCGCCGGGGTGGACGAGCTCGCAGCACCGCTGCGCACCCTGGCCCGCACCGCCGTCGACCGCATCGACCTGCGTGCCCACCGAGGGGCGCACCCCCGGCTCGGGGCCCTCGACGTGGTGCCGTTCGTGGCGTCGGACCCGACGCCCACCCACATCGCGCTGGCGGCGGCCGAGGCCTTCGCCGCCTGGCTCGCCGACGAGCTCGGCTGCCCGGTGTTCCGGTACGGGCAGCTGTCCCCCGACCGGGTGACGCTACCGGCGCTCCGCCGCAGCGCGTTCCGGGGTCGGCGACCCGACCTGGGGCCGGCCGAGGCCGATCCCCGTACCGGCGCGACGGCGGTGGGGGTCCGTCCCCCGCTGGCGGCGGTGAACGTGGAGGTCGACCTCGACACCGCAGCCGCGACCGAGGTTGCGGCCGCGGTGCGTGAAACCGGCGGTGGACCCAGCGGGGTGCGGGCGCTGGCGTTCCACCTGCCCCGACGGGCGGTCACCCAGGTGAGCATGAACGTCACGGACCTGGAGCGCACCTCGGTGGAGGCGGCGGTCGCCGCCGTGGAGGCGCAGGTCACGGCGCGCGGCGGGCGAGTCCTGAGGGTCGAGCTGGTGGGGCTCGTACCCACCGCCGAGTGGGAGCGCTGGTCCGAGGCCTTCCGCACCCGGACCGGCTTCGACGTCGACGTCACCGTGGAGGAACGGGTCCGGGCCGCCCGGCCCGCCGGGGCCGCTCAGCGGCAGCCGGGACCCCGACGACCGTGACGCCGGCGGGGCCGGCCACGTCCCGGCGGGGGCGGGAGCGGGGGTCTCACCCCGGCCCGGATCCGACGGCTGACCGCCACGACCGATCAGACCCCGGCCGCCGCTTTGCGGGCCAGCGCCCGTTGACGACGGAGCCGCCGCCGTTCCCGCTCGGACAGCCCACCCCAGATCCCGAACTTCTCACCGTTGTCGAGGGCGTACTCGAGGCACTCGAGGCGCACCTCGCAACCGGCACACACCGATTTCGCCTCCCGGGTCGACGCCCCCCGCTCGGGGAAGAACAGGTCGGGGTCGACCCCGAGGCAGTTGGCCCGCTCCTGCCAACGCCGGTCGGCACGGGCCGCCACCGCCCGCAGGAGTTCGAGCAGGTGCTCGGGCGCCGAGGTGACCGCGGGGGCACGGGCGAACCGGGCCGCCGGGCCCGCCGCGGTGCGTGTCGTCGGCTCGGTGTGACGATCCATCATGCCGCGCCCCCAACTCGAGCGGCCGCTGGTCCGGGCGACCGGACGGCCGGGCCCGCCGATCCGGGCGCCGGCAGGCGCACCCGGCGGCCGCCCGGCCACCGTCCGGCCGCCGCCCGGACTTGCAAGCCTGAAACTACATTGGTGTGAGTTTGCCACTCCCCGCACCGGATGGCAAGCCCTCGGCACCCCGCGGAGGCGACGGCCGATCCGAGCCCCGGGCCCGTGAGGGGGACGCAGGAGGCAGCGGCGAGGCGAGAACGCCGGTGATCGAGGCCGTCACCGGCGACACCGGCCGGGGCGGCTCAGACCCGGCTGCGTCCCCGGGCGAGGACTCCGTGGATCACGGTGGCGAGATGCTCCGGCTCGAACGGCTTCGTGAGGTACTCGTCGGCGCCGAGATCCCGGGCCCGCTGCTGGTCGGCGGGGGCCGACTTCGCCGAGCACACCACGACCCGGGGGCGCCGGGTGCGACCCGCCAGCTCGGCCAGCACGTACCACCCGTCGAGGACCGGCATCATGAGGTCGAGCAGCACCACGTCCGGTTGCTCGTCGTCAATGCGCCGCAGCGCCGTGTCGCCGTCGGCGGCGAGGGCGGTGTCGAACCCCTCGTCGTCGAGGATCATCCGTAGCGTGAGCAGGACGTCGGGCTCGTCGTCCACGATGAGCACCTTCGGCCTAACGGGCATGCGCCACCTCCCGAGTCGCGGGCGCGACCGGCACCGGTAGCGCCACCCCGAACCGCGCGCCGCCTCCCGGCGCGTCCTCGACCCAGACCCTCCCACCCATCGCCTCCACCAGGCCCTTCACGATTGCCAGACCCAGCCCCATCCCCGGTCGGGTGCCGTTGGGGTCCTCCCGCCAGAACCGCTCGAAGACCTGCCGGCGCAGGTGGGCCGGGACCCCGGGCCCGTGGTCCCGCACCGCCAGGTGGACCTCACCGTCGGCGGCGGCCAGCTCGACCACCACCGGCGGCGCCCCG
>CALEDW010000130.1 GCA_937949585.1 uncultured Acidimicrobiia bacterium | reverse complement strand
TCCGGATGATCGACGAGCGGGAGGACGGCGCGCACGACGTGTCCTTCCTCACCGACGACCAGCACCGCCGCGTGGTGGACGAGTGCTACCAGTGCAAGCTCTGCTACGTCGTCTGCCCCTACACCCCGGACCAGCAGCAGGAGTGGGTGATCGACTTCCCCCGCCTCATGCTGCGCTCGCTGGCCGTCCAGGGGCGGGCCGGGAAGGTGCCCCGCTCCGCCCGGCTCCTCGCCCGCACCGACCTCCAGGGCAAGGTGGCCACCGCGGCGGCCGGGCTGGTGAACCGCACCACCAAGGTCCGCCTGGTGCGCAGGGTGATGGAGCGCACCACCGGCATCGCCCGGGACCGGCTCCTGCCGAGCTACGCCCGGGTGCGGTTCTCGAAGTGGTTCCGCGCCCGCCCCGGCGGGTCGGTCGACCCGGTGCGTTCGGAGGTCGCCCTGTTCCCCACCTGCCTCGTCGAGTACCAGGAGCCGGCGATCGGGCGGGCGCTGGTGGGCGTCTACGAGCGGAACCGGATCCGCTGCCACCTGCCCGAAGGCCAGGTGTGCTGCGGGATGCCGTGGCTGGATGCCGGCGAGGTCGATCGGTTCGTCGAGCAGGCGCGGCGCAACGTCGAGGTCCTCGCCCCGGCCGTGCGGGCCGGGCGCGACGTGGTGGTGCCCCAGCCGACCTGTGCCTACGTGCTGCGCAACGAGGTGCCCGACTTCCTGGGCACCGAGGACGCGCAGCTCGTCGCGCACCACACCTTCGACGCCTCGGAGTACCTCCTGGCCCGCCACCGGGAGGTCCCGCTCGACACCGATTTCTCGGCCGGGCACACCTACGGGCGGATCACCTGGCACGCCGCCTGCCACTACCGGGCGCAGCAGATCGGGCCGAAGAGCCGCGACCTCATGGCCCTCACCGGCGCCCGGGTGAAGATGGTGGAGCGCTGTTCGGCCATCGACGGGACCTGGGGGCTTCGGGCGGAGAACGTGGCGATGGCCCGCCGCATCGCCAAGCCGCTCATGGACACCCTCGCCGGCGACGACGCCGAACTGGTGGCGGGGGACTGCCACCTCGCCAACACCGCGATCCGGGAGGGCACCCGGCGCGTGCCGCTGCACCCGCTGCAGGTGCTCGCCCGGGCCTATGGCCTGCCGGAGGACTGAGATGCGCAAGCTCACCGTCGACGACATCGCCGACCTTCGTGCCTACGAGCGGGAGCGGGCGGGGTTCCGGGCCCGGATCATCGAGCTGAAGAAGCGCCGCCGGGTCCCGGTGGGCGAGCTCATGACGATCGTGTTCGAGAACCGGGACACGGTGCGGTTCCAGATCCAGGAGATGGCCCGCGCCGAGCGGATGCTGAGCGACGAGCAGATCGCCCACGAGGTCGCCACCTACAACGACCTCATCCCCGACGACGGGGAGGTCTCCGGCACCCTGTTCATCGAGATCGACGACCCCGTCGAGCTGCGTCGGTGGCTCCCCCGGCTCACCCGGATCCAGGACCACGTCCGCCTCGAGGGTCCGGGCTGGGCGGTGCCCGCCCGCGAGGTGGACGAGGAGCGACTCAGCCGGGAGGAGGAGCTCACGACCACGGTGCACTACCTGCGGTTCCGCTTCCGTCCCGAGCAGGCCGCGGCCGTGCCCGCCGGTCCGGTGGCGGTGGTGGTCGACCACCCCAACTACCGGGCCCGCACCGAGCTCGGGCCGGAGACCCGCGCCGAGCTCGCCGCCGACCTCGGGGTCGTCCCCGGTCCCGGCTCGTAGGTCCGGACGGTGCACGTCCCCATCGTCCGGCTCGACCCGGAGCTGCCCCTGCCCCGTCAGGCCCACGACGACGACGCCGGCTACGACCTGCGGGCCCGGGAGGACGTCACGGTGGCGCCCGGCGGCGGCCGGGTGCTGGTGCCGACGGGCGTGGCGGTGGCGATCCCGTCCGGGTGGGCCGGGCTCGTCCTGCCCCGCTCGGGCCTCGCCCTCGCCCACGGGGTGACCCTGCTGAACGCGCCCGGGCTCATCGACCCCCAGTACCGGGGGGAGATCAAGGTGCTGATGGTGAACACCGACCCGGTGGTCCCCTACCGGGTCCGCCGCGGTGACCGGATCGCCCAGCTCGTGCTCACCCCCGTGGCCTACGTCGAGTGGCGGGAGGTCGACGCGCTCAACGGGACCACCCGCGACACCTTCGGGTTCGGCTCCACCGGCACCCGCTGAGGGGCGGGCCGGTCCCGGGGCGGAGCCGGCCGTACCCGTATCCTCGGCGGCGATGGCGGGGGAGCGGAGGGCGAGGCGCGACCGGGGTGGTCCGACCGCGACCTCCCGGTACGGGGTGTCCCGGCGTGAACGACACGACGCCAGCGGTTTCTACGCCCGCTTCGAAGCGCCCGTGGTGTCCGACGACGACGACGTCCACCCCGACAAGGTGCTCGACGAGATCTTCTGCGGCGACGCCCGGTCGATGCCCGAAGTACCCGACCGTTCGGTCGCGCTGGTCGTCACCTCGCCTCCGTACTTCGCCGGGAAGGAGTACGAGGCGGCCCTGGGAGAGGGTCACGTCCCCGGCACCTACGTCGAGTACCTCGCGATGCTGGAGGCGGTGTTCGCGGAGTGCGTACGGACGCTGGAGCCGGGAGGGCGTCTCGCGGTGAACGTCGCCAACCTCGGCCGGCGCCCCTACCGGTCGCTGGCCGCCGACGTCGTCGGGATCCTCCAGGACCGGCTGCGGTTGCTGCTGCGCGGCGAGGTCGTGTGGGTGAAGGGGAGGGGCGCCACCGGCTCCTGCGCGTGGGGGTCGTTCCAACGCCCGACGAACCCGGTGCTGCGCGACCTCACCGAGCGGATCATCGTCGCCAGCAAGGGCCGGTTCGACCGCGCCCTGCCCGCCCGGACGCGGCAGCGGCTCGGGCTGCCCTGGGAGGGATCGCTGTCGCGCGACGAGTTCATGGAGGCGACGACCGACGTCTGGGAGATCCCGCCCGAGCGGGCCACCCGTGTCGGTCATCCCGCGCCGTTCCCCGTGGAGCTGCCGGAGCGGCTCATCCACCTGTACACCTACCGGGGCGACCTGGTGCTCGACCCGTTCGTCGGGGTCGGCACCACCGCGGTGGCCGCGCTCCGCACCGGTCGCCACTACGCCGGCTACGACACCGATCCCGGCTACGTCGAGGTGGCCCGGGAGCGGATCCGCCGGGAGCAGCTCCACCTTCGCCGGGCCGGTGCGACGACGCCGTCGTGCCCGGTGCCGACCGGCGGTGCCCCCGGCGGCGGCGATGCCGCTCGCGACCCGGTCGAGCGGGCCCTGCGCGCGGGCCGGGCGGCGAGGGAGGTCGCCCGGACGCTGGTGGAGGAGAGCGGGTTCCGTGTCGTCACCGTCGACGCCCGCCCCGCCCCCGACGTGGAGGTCGCGCTCGAGGCCCGTGACCGGTCCGGCCGGCGCTGGCTGTTCGACGTGGCCGGCGGCTACACGATCGTCCGACCCGGCCTGCGACGCGCCGCCACCCTCTGGAAGGCACTCGGCAAGGCCGCGGTGCTGCACGAGCTCGAACCGGACCTCCCGTTCGTGCTCCTCACCGCCGAACTCCCGAACGGCGCCGGCACCGCGCAGCGGTTGCTCGCCGCCGTGACCGGCCCCGGCAAACCGGTTCTCGCCGTGCTGGCGCTGCAGGATCCGCGCCACCGACGGCGCCTGCGCGCCTTCGCGACGCTCGGCCCGCAGGCCGACGGCGACCCGGCGTAGGCTCCGGACCGGTGACACGACCGTTCCGGTTCGGGGTGCAGTGCGGAGGCGACCACGACCGTGCCTCCTGGCGGCGGCTGGTGCGCGACATCGAGGCCCGGGGGTACGAGACGGTGTTCGTGCCCGACCACTACGTCGACACCGAGATGGCCCCGATGGTGGCGATGGCCGTCGCCGCCGAGGCCACCGAGCGGCTGCGGGTCGGGGCGCTGGTGTTCGACAACGACTTCAAGCACCCGGCGGTGCTGGCCAAGGAGCTCGCCACCCTCGACCGGCTCAGCGACGGTCGGGTGGAGCTGGGGATCGGCGCCGGGTGGATGCGCGCCGACTACGAGGCGCTCGGCCTGCCCTACGACCCCGCTCGGATCCGCATCGAGCGGCTGGAGGAGGCACTGGCGGTCATCGAGGGCGCCTGGCGGGGTGAGCCGTTCGGTTTCGAGGGCCGTCACTACACGATCCGCGACTATCGAGGCGTCCCCCGGCCGGTCCAGGAGCCCCGCCCGCCGATCCTGGTCGGCGGTGGTGGGGAGCGCATCTTGCGCCTGGCCGCCCGGCGGGCCGACGTCATCGGGGTGAACCCGAACCTGCGGGCCGGGGCGATGCACCCGGAGCAGGCGGTCGACTCGCTCGAGGCCCGCACCGACGAGAAGCTGGCGTGGATCCGGGACGAGGCCGGCCCCCGCATGGGCGAGATCGAGTTGCAGGTGCGCCACTTCGTGGCCCGCATCACCCCCGACGCCCGGGCGCTGGCCGAGGCGATGGCCCCGGCGTTCGGGGTGGCCCCCGAGGACGCCCTCCGCTCCAGCCTGGCCCTCGTCGGCACGGTGGAGGAGTGCTGCGAGAGCCTGGTCGCCCGGCGGGAACGCTGGGGGTTCTCCTACATCGTCCTCGGCGCCGACGCCTACGAGGAGTTCACCCCGGTGGTGGAGCGTCTCGCCGGCACCTGAGCCCGCCGGGGTACCACCGGGGTGCGGCCTCAGAGCAGGCTGCGGAGCAGGTCGCGGGTGCGGGTGTCACCGGGGGTGAACTCGACGGCGGCGAAGTCGGTGACCCCGGCGTCGGCGACCCGGGCGATGCCGGCCCGCACGGTGGCCTCGTCGCCCACCACGGCGACGTCGGCGGGACCGCCCGCGCCTTCGCGCTCGAGCATGGCTCGGTAGGAAGGGAGCTGCCCGTAGACGGCGAACACCCGCGCCGCCCGCTGCCGGGCGTCGTCGGGGTCGTCGGTGACGCACACCGGCAGTGCGGCCACCACCCGGGGGGCGGGACGTCCCGCGTCGGCCGCCGCGGCGGTGATCGTCGGGACCGTGTGCCGGGCCAGGGTCCGGGGCCCCGTCATCCAGGTGACGGTGCCGTCGGCCCGACGCCCGGCGAGGCGCAGCATCTGGGGACCGAGCGCGGCCAGCAGCACCGGGTACGGGGCGGGGGGACGGGCGCCGAGCGCGAGGTGGGCCGAGATCGTCTCGCCGGACACGTCGGCGGTGCCGGTGTCGCGAAGGGCGAGCAGCACGTCGAGGTACTCCCGCATGTGCCGCACCGGGCGTTCGAACGAGCAGCCGAACATCTGCTCGATCACGATGCGGTGCGAGAGGCCGATCCCCAGCCACAGCCGCCCGCCCGAGGCGATCTGCACGGTGGCCGCCTGCTGGGCGAGGACGGCGGGGTGGCGGGGGTAGGTCGGCACGACGGCGGTTCCCAGGGTGATCCCCGGCACCTCCCGACCGACGACGGTGAGCACCGAGAGTGCGTCCAGCCCGAAGATCTGCGGCACCCAGAACGACGAGAAGCCGTCGGCGGCGGCGGCCCGGGCCGCAGCGACCGCCTCGTCGATCCCGGCCGGCTCACCACCGAAGACGCCGATGCGCACGGGGCCGGACCCTAGCGGGAACGGGTGGGGCAGAGCGCGGCGACGGCGTCGCGGGGCTCACGGGGGATCCGGAACGACGCGTCGCGCCACGCCGCCCGGAGGTTGGCGACGAACCGGCCGGGCCCCAGCGGCTCCCGGGACGCGGCGAGGAACTCCCGAACCCGGGGGCAGCGCAGCGCCCGGCGGGCCTGCGCCACCCGCCGCGCGAACGGCTCGCCGTAGGGGTTGCGGTCGATGCCGGTGAAGAAGTGGGGCTGTGGGAAGTCGTCGGGACCGAGGCCGGCCGACGTGGCGGCGAGCCGCGCCACGATCCAGGGTGGGAGGAGCGGTTTCTCGTGGGCCACGATCCCCCGGGCCGGGCCGAGTTCGAGGTGGGCGGTGAACGGGTCGGCGAGCCCGAGCGCGTCGAGGACGTAGGTGCCGGTGCCGAGCGCGTAGGCGGGGATGCCCACCCCGTACTGCACGACCGCCGGGTCGGGCCCGCCGGGTCGGGGCGGCACCGGCAACTTGCGGTCGAGGAAGTAGATCCCCCGACCGTCGAAGAACGCCCGCCGGGACCCGCCGGGCCCCCACCCGAAGGCCTCGACGGTCACCTTGCCCCGCTCGGCGGGCCCGAACGTCGTCGGGGCGTCGAGCCCCCCGGGGGCGCGCCACGCCGCGGCGGACACCGCGGCCCACACCGCGACGGCGGCGGCCGGCACCGTCGCGGCCCGCAGCGGGACGACGGCCACCGGGGCGACGAGCAGCACGAGGGCGGGCAGCAGGAGACGGGCCTGCATGAAGTCGCCGCCGACCCGCACCACGTAGGCGCCGGTGGCCAGGCCCGCCGCCGCCGATCCGAGCGTGACGGCCGCAACCCGGTGCCGGCCGGCCCGCAGCTGCCCGGCGAGCACCGGCGCGTACGCACCGAGCGCGACGAGCAGCGCCGGGATCCACAGCCGGTACGGTTCGACGGTCTCCCGCAGGTACCGGCGGCCCTGCGACCACCACGAGCGGGTCGCCTCCTTGGCGAACGCCGGGTTCGG
>CALEDW010000129.1 GCA_937949585.1 uncultured Acidimicrobiia bacterium | reverse complement strand
GCCGGCCCGGCCGGCCGCGGGCCGCCCGGCTAGCGTCCCCGAGGTGAGCAGGGCGCGGGGAACGAAAGGGCGGGGTCGACGGGCGGCGCTCGTCGTGGCGACCGCCGTGGTGTTGGCGGTCGGCGGCTGCGGTGGCGGCGGTGACGGGGGCGGGCGGGCCGGCGACTGCGACCCGGGCGCGCTGGCGGAGGCCGACGGGCCGGTCACGGTCACGTTCTGGCACGTGCAGCAACGGGTCAACCTCGAGGAGCTGCGCCGCCAGGTGCGGGCCTTCGAGGCCGAGAACCCGAAGGTCCGGGTGCGCCTGGTGAACCAGGCCGGCTACCAAGAGTTGTTCGAGAAGTTCAAGGCGGGGCTCACCTCCGGCGACCTGCCCGACCTGGCCCAGTTCGAGGAGACGACCGTCCAGCAGCTCATCGACAGCCGGGCGACGGTCCCCGTCGCCGAGTGCGTGGAGGCCGACCGCTACTCCCTCGACGATTTCCTCCCGCGCACGATCGAGTACTACACGGTGCAGGGCACGCTGCACGCCTTGCCGTGGCCCGTGTCGAACCCGATCCTCATCTACGACCGGGCGAAGTTCGTCCGGGCCGGCCTCGATCCGGCCACCCCGCCTCGCACCTTCGAGGAGGTGCGGGAGGCGTCGCGCCGCATCATCGCCGCCGGCGCCGCCCGGCACGGCATCGCCCTGCGGATCGAGCCGTACGTCAACGAGTTCTTCTTCGCCAAGTCCGGCCAGCCGTACGTGAACAACAACGGCGGCCGGGACGCCCGGGCCACCCGGGCCACCCTCGACACCCCGATCGGACGTCGGATCTGGACCTGGTGGAAGGAGATGGTCGACGAGGGCCTGGCCCTCAACACCGGCGGTGCGCCCGGCAACTTCGACCACCTCCTGGCCGTGGGCACCGGCGACGCGGCGATGGCCATCGAGGCCTCCGGCGCGCTGGGCCCGATCCTCGACGTGCTGCAGAGCGGCCAGTACCCCGGGGTCGAGATCGGTACGGGCCCGCTGCCGGCGGTGCGCACCGGCGGCGGTGTCCCCGTCGGCGACGGGTCGCTGTGGCTGTCCAAGCGCTCGAGCCCGGTCCGGCGGGCGGCGGCCTGGGCGCTCGTCAAGTTCCTCGAGGCGCCCGAGCAGCAGGCGGCACTCGCCGCCGCGACCGGGTACGTCCCGGTGCGGGAGTCGGCGACGCAGCTGAAGGTCCTGCAGGACTTCTGGGCCGCCCGGCCCGAGTTCCGCACGGCCTACGACCAGCTGCTGGTGCCCGGCGGTCCCGCCGCCAACGGGTCGGTCATCGGTGACTACCAGGGGGTGCGCGACGCGGTGCGGGAGGGCCTCACCGCCATGCTCACCCGGGACGTGCCCCCGGCGCAGGCCCTGGCCCAGGCCGAACGGGCCGCGACCCGGGCCATCCGGGAGTACAACCGCCGCATCGGTGGCTGAACCTGCCGTCGGCGGTGCGGCCCGCCACGTCGCCGCCGGGACCGAGCGGCTCCTGGGCGCCGGCGTCCGTTCCGTCCGGCCGGTCGCCGGCGGGGACGTGGCCCGGGCGTTCGCCGTCACGCTCGCCGACGGGCGTCGCGTGTTCGCCAAGACGCACCCCGGCGGGCCGCCGGGGTGCTTCGTCACCGAGCCCGCCGGGCTGTCGTGGCTGGCCGAGGCGGCGGCGGTGCGGGTACCGGAGGTGCTCGGCGTGCGGGAGGAGCCGCCGGGGCTGTTGGTCCTGGCCTGGATCGACGAGGGACCGCCGCGGCCGGGCACGGACGCCGAGCTCGGTCGTGAGCTCGCCGCCCTGCACGCCGCCGGCGCCCCGTGCTTCGGGCGCACCGACCGGCGCACCACCGGCAGCCGGGGCCTGCCCAACGAGCCGTGCCCGACGTGGCGGGAGTTCTACGCCACCCAGCGCCTGTGGCCCCTGGCCCGCCTCGCCCGGGACGCCGACGCGCTGGACCCCGCGGTGATCGCCGACCTGGAACGCCTCGCCGACGGCCTCGACGCCTTCGCGGGCGCCGAGGAGCCTCCCGCCCGGCTCCACGGCGATCTGTGGGCCGGCAACCGGCTCGTCGACCGGCAGGGGCACTCCTGGCTCATCGATCCCGCCGCCCACGGCGGCCACCGCGAGTTCGACCTGGCGATGATGCGCCTGTTCGGGGGGTTCGGGCCCGAGTGCTTCGCCGCCTACGAACGGTGTCGCCCCCTCCCCGACGGCTGGGAGCTGCGGGTGCCGTTGCACCAGGTGGCGCCGCTGGTGGTGCACGCGATCAAGTTCGGCGGCGGGTACCGGGCGGCCGCGGCCCGGGCGATCACCGCCGCGCTCGCCGCGGCCGGGATCCGCTGACCCGTACGGGCCGCTCCCGTCCGTTCAGCGTCGGCGCAGCACCACCACCGACGCGTTGGCGCCGCGCCCGACCGTGTGGGCGAGCCCGACCCGGGCGTCGGGCACCTGACGGTCGGCGGCGGTGCCGCGCAGCTGGCGGACGAGCTCCACCACCTGGCCGAGCGCGGAGGCG
>CALEDW010000128.1 GCA_937949585.1 uncultured Acidimicrobiia bacterium | reverse complement strand
GACGAGCGCCTCCCGGTCGCCGAACCGTCGGGCGGCGCGCTCCACGACCGCGGGGATCGTGTCGGGGAGGTCGGCCGGGATCGATCCACGGGTCGGGGCGGGGACGGCCCCGGGGGTGGTGCTCACCGGCCGTCTTCCGGCCCGGTGGCCAGGACCCGGCGCAGGACCTTGCCCACCTCGCTGCGCGGCAAGGCCTCGACGATGCTGATGCCGACCGGCACCTTGTAGGGGGCGAGACGGGCCCGGCAGGCGGCCCGGAGCCGGTCGGGGTCAACCCGGCGGCCCGGGGCCGCCACGACGTACGCCCAGGGCACCTCCCCGAGGCGCTCGTCGGGGCGGCCCACGACCACGGCGTCGGCGACCTCGGGCTGTGCGAGCAGCACGTCCTCCACCTCCCGCGGGGTGACCTTCAAGCCTCCCCGATTGATCATGTCGGAGCACCGACCTTCGATCCAGACGAACCCGTCGGGATCGAGGCGGGCGAGGTCCCCGGTGCGCAACCACCCGTCGGCATCCAGGCGCCCCGCGAGGGGATCGCCGGCGCCGTCCGGTCCCGAACCGGGGGCGGCCCCGGTGGCAGGCGCGACCTCGCCACCCGCTCCGCGCCCGCCCGTCCGCGCCGCGGCGGCGCGGGTGCCGGGAGTCCGCACCACCAGCTCCCCCACCGCACCGCTCGGGAGCGGGGCACCGGCGTCGTCGACCACCCGCACCTCGACCCCGCGGTGGGGCCGACCGACCGCGCCGAGCTTGGCCGGGAGGTGGCGGCGGGCGTCGGCGGCGGTCCAGCCGATCACCTCCCCGCCCAGCTCGGTCTGACCGTAGGAGTTGAGGACGGCCACCCCGAAGCGCTCCATGAACCGGCGGGCCAGCGGCACCGGCAGCGGCGCGGTGATCGACCGGACCCGCCGCAGCGGCGCCAGCGAGCGAACCGCCGGGTCGGTGAGCACCATGTGCATGGCGGCGGGGGGTAGCACCACCGAACGCACCCGGTGTTCGGCGACGAGCCGGGCGAAGGTCTGCGGTTCGAAGCGCTCCATGAGCACGACCGGCGTGCCGAGCCGGAACGCGAACAGCACTTGGTAGATCCCCGCCCACAGCGCCAGCGACACCGGCACGAGGTTCGGCATCGGCTCCTCGAGCGGGCCGTCCTCGGCGGATCCCGGATCCCCACCCGGCCGGGACCCCGGACCGGTGCGCAACGCCTCCACGACCCGTTCGAGCAGGTCGGCGACCCCGTGGTGGGTGAGCGGCACCGGGCGGGGCGGTCCCGTGGTCCCCGAGGTGAGCTGCACCAGCGCGACCTCGGGGTGGTAGGCGTCGGGGTCCCGGCGACGGCGGATCGTCAGGCCTCGTCCGGCGGTGGCACCGACCACCGCCGCCGGACGCACCGCGGCGAGCACCCGCCGACGTTCCACGGCGGGCGACCGCGGGTTGAGCGGCAACAGCGCGGCGCCGGCCCGCCACACCCCGAAGTGGGCGACGATCGCCTCGGGCCGGTTCGCCAGACGCACCCCCACGGCACGCCCCGGCCCCGCCCCGACCCGTCGCAGACGGGCGGCGAACCGCTCGGCACCGGCCCGGGCCTCGCCGCAGGTCACCCGCTCCGCTCCGCAGTGCACGAGCACCCGGTCGTCGGGCACCGGCGACGCGAACAGCAGGTCGGCGAGCGACACGGGTCCCTGCGGCGCCTCGCCGTTCACGTCGCCGCCGACCCCGAACCGGGCACCGGATCGGCCCAGCGGGGCTCGCGCTTCTCCGCAAACGCCCGAGGACCCTCGAGCTGGTCGGGATGCCCCCACATCGACACCAACTCCGCCGCCCCGCGCCGGCACGCCTCGGTGAGCCCGAGCTCGAACGCCCCCCACAACGCCCGCTTCGTGGCCGCCATCGCCGCCGGCGAGTTCCGGGCGATACGCTCGCCGAGCTCCTGGGCGGCCTCCCGCAGCCGTTCCGGCGGGTCGACGACCTGGCTCACCATCCCCAGCTCGTAGGCCCGCCGGGCCCCGAGCCGTTCGTGGCGACCGACGAGGGCCATCCGCATCACCGCCTCGGCCGGCATCTTGCGCAGCAACCCGATCGCCTCGACGGCCACCACCTGGCCGACCGAGGTGTGCGGATCGAAGAACTCGGCGTCGGACGCCGCGATCACGATGTCGGCGTCGGCCACGAAGTGGAACCCGCCGCCGGCACAGATCCCGTTCACCGCCGCGATCACCGGCTTCCAGATCCGGTTGTGCCAGGCCGTGAAGCGCAGTTCGAAACGTTCGAGCGACTCCCGGTAGCGCTCCATCCCGAGCCCGTCGGTGGCGATCTCGGTGACGTCGACACCGGTCTGGAACGCCCGGCCCTCCCCGGTGTGCACGATCACCCGGACCGCCGGGTCGGCGTCGAGGGCCTTCCAGGCGACCTCGAACTCGTCACGCATGCGGGCCGACATGGCGTTCAGCCGCTCGGGACGGTTGTTGATGAGCCAGCCGACCGGGCCGTGCCGCTCGAGGCGCAGGCAGCTGAGCTCGGGGTAGCCGCTCACGGCCGCCCCCCCGCCGCCGCAGCCGCGGCGTGGCGCATCGCCTCGCGCCGGGACCGCTCGAAGGCCGCCCACA
>CALEDW010000127.1 GCA_937949585.1 uncultured Acidimicrobiia bacterium | reverse complement strand
GTCGCCGAGCTCGAGGCGGTGCCGGGTGCCGGGCGGGGCGCCGGTGCGGGCCGCGTCGACGACCACTGCCAGGTCGGCACCCCACCAGGCCTCGATCAGCCGGGTGGGCTCCCCGTCGAGGTGCCGCACTTCCACGTCGCCGGGGACGCGCCCGGCCAGGGCCTCGAGCACCGCGCCGGCGACGCCGTCGTCGCCGGCGGCGGGGGTGCCGAGCCCGATCACGAGCCGGCGCACTCGGAGGGTTGGTCGGCGCCGCGACGGCGCTCCACCGTGAGGTCGAGGAAGTGCGTGGCGCAGGAGATGCAGGGGTCGTAGTTGCGGATGGCCCGCTCGGCGAGGTGCCGCAACGTCTCGTCGTCGTCGTCGATGTGGTGCTCGACGAGGTGGAACAGGTCGTGCTCGATCGTCGGCTGGTTCTGGGAGGTGGGCGGAACGATCCGGGCCGCGCCGATCGTGCCGTCGGCCTCGAGGTCGTAGCGGTGCCACAGCGTCCCTCGCGGCGCTTCCGTCCAGCCGAACCCGGTACCGACCCGGGGCGGGACGTCGACCGCCGGCGGGTCGGGCCGCTCGTAGGCGTCGATGAGCGCCAGGGCCTCGTCACAGGCGTGCACCACCTCCACCGCTCGCACCACGATCGAGCGGAACGGGTTGCGACACGTCGGCCCGAGCCCGGCGTCGGCGGCGACCCGGCGGGCCAGGGGGGTGAGCCGCTCCTGGTTCAGCGAGTAGCGGGCCAGCGGTCCGACGAGGTAGTTGCCCCGCTCGAGCAGGCGGGCGTGCAGCGCCGTGGAGTGCGGCACCTGCTCTTCGGTCACCGCGTCCTCGAACTCCGACGGGGCGAGGTCGAGGCCCCGGTCGGAGACGAGCCGGCCGCCGAGGATCGGGTAGCGGCCGTCGTCCTGACGCAGCGCCACGAGCTCGTGATCGACCTCGAAGTCGGGGAACGGGAAGCCCGCCACCCAGGCGGCCATCGCCACCGCGTCGTCCCGGGCGGCGCGCAGCCGGTCGGCGAACGCCTCGAGCTCCTCGCGCCGGGGCGCGCGGTGGAACCCACCGACCTTCGGGTTCACCGGGTGGATCGCCCGCCCGCCGACGAGCTCGATGAGGTCGTTGCCGGCCTTCTTCACCCGCAGCGCTCGCTCCAGGGCGGGCCGGTCGCGCTCGGCGAGCTCGATCGCCGAGGCGCAGCCGAGGAAGTCGGGTGCATGGAGGAACGCGACGTGCAGGGTGTGGCTCTCGATCCACTCGCCGCAGAACAGCAGGCGCCGCAGCTCGGCGATCGGACCGCCGACGTGCACACCGCAGGCGTCCTCGACGGCCAGGCAGGCGCTCATCTGGTACGCGACCGGGCAGATCCCGCAGATCCGGGCGGTGATGTCGGGCGGTTCGGTGTGGGCCCGGCCCCGCAGGAAGGCCTCGAAGAACCGGGGCGGCTCGTAGATGCGCAACCGGACGTCGTGCACCCGCCCGTCGACGATCTCGACGTGCATGGCCCCCTCGCCCTCCACCCGCGTGAGCGCGTCGACCCGGAGGGTGCGCGACGCCGGTGCGCGGTGCGTCACGGGACACCTCCCGGTGCGGCGGTCCCGCCCGCATCGACGGAGCCCGGGAGGCGCGCCGCCACGCGGGCGGAGGCCTCGGCGAACGCCTCGGCCCCGGTGTTGAACGTGCGCAGGAGGCGCAGCAGGTCGACGTCGGCGAGCCCGAGGTCGCGCAGCGTCCGGGCGAGGGCGTCCGGCTTGGCCGACTCGGCCGGTCCGAAGCACCCGTAGCAGCCCCGGTGGTAGGCGGGGCACAGCGCGCCGCACCCGGCATGGGTGACCGGGCCGAGGCAGGGGGTGCCGTGGGCGACGAGCACGCACGGGGTGCCCCGGGTCTTGCACTCCACGCAGACGCTCTGGCCGCTGACCGCGGGGCGGCGGTCGATGAGGAACGCGGCGATCACCTCGAGCAACTGGCGCTTGTCGATCGGGCACCCGCGCAGCTCGAAGTCGACCGGGACGTGCGCGGCGATCGGGGTAGAGGTGGCCAGCGTCGAGATGTAGGAGGGCTGTGCGTACACCACCCCGAGGTACTCGCCGATGTCGGCGTGGTTGCGCAGCGCCTGGATCCCGCCCGCGGTGGCGCAGGCCCCGATGGTGACGAGCCGGTCAGAGGCGGCGCGGATTTCCCGGATGCGCCGCTCGTCCTCGGGGGTCGTGACCGAGCCCTCGACGAGCGAGAGGTCGAAGCGGCCGGAGACGTCGGCGGTGCCCGCCTCGAGGAAGTACGCCAGCTCCACCCGCCCGCTGAGCGCCACCAGCTCGTCCTCGCAGTCGAGGAGCGTGAGCTGGCAGCCGTCGCAGGAGGCGAACTTCCAGACGCCGAGGCGGGGGCGGCGGGCGGTGGGGGTGGTCATCCGGATCGGTGGCTCTCCGGGGGCGGTCATCGTTCGGGCACCGCGAGGTCACCCTGGACGGAAGCGTAGGGGACGACCGGCCCGTCGCGGCAGAGCAGGCGGTCCCCGAGCTGGCAGCGTCCGCAGTGCGCCAGCGCGCAGGCCATGGTGCGCTCCAGCGACACCTGGATCGCCCCGGCCGGCACGCCCCGCTCGACCAGGGCGGCGGCGCAGACCTTCATCATCACCTCCGGCCCGCACACCAGCGCCGCGGTGTCGGGTCCGACCCAGGGGAGGCGGGCGACGAGGTTGGTGACGAAGCCCACGTCGCCGGTCCAGCCCGACGGCGCCCGATCGACGGTGATCCCCCCCTCGAACCGGTCGGCCCAGCCGGCGATGTCGGCGCGGTGGCAGAGGTCGTCCGGGGTGCGCGCACCCACCAGCAACGCCCGGTGCCGGTGGCCGCGTGCGGGATCGGCGGCCAGGGCCCGGATCGCCGGGCGCAGCGGCACCAGGCCGATCCCGCCGGCGACGACGACGACGTCGCGCCCGGCGGTGGCGTCGAGGTCCCAGCCCCGCCCGAACGGGCCCCGCACCCCCAGGTGGTCGCCGGGGCGGAGGCGGCACAGCGCCCGGGTGACCGCCCCGACGGCCCGGATGGTGTGCCACTGCGCCCCCCGGGGGTCGGGCCCGTCGCCGAGCGAGATCGCCACCTCGCCGACGCCGGGGACCCAGAGCATGTGGAACTGTCCGGGCCGGGCCGGGGCGACCGGTTCCCCGTCGGGCTCGATCCGCAGGGTCACCACGTCGGCGGTTTCCGGGTGGGCCTCGACGACCCGGTAGCAGGCCGGGACGGTGCGGCCGGTGCCCGCCGGCGGCGGGCCGGGCGGGCCGGCGGGTCCGCCGGAACCGGGGCCGGCCACCGATTCAGCCCAACCCCCAACGGCATACGGCCAGGCGGGCTTGCCCTGAGCGTCGGTC
>CALEDW010000126.1 GCA_937949585.1 uncultured Acidimicrobiia bacterium | reverse complement strand
GTGCGCCGGAAGCGTCCCCGGCGCGGGCGTGGTGCCGCCGAGGCGGGGCGGCCGGCCGAGCAGGCGGCTGAGTCGCTCGAGGCTCACACCGCCCACCCGCAGCACCGCCGGCTCGTCCCCGGTGCAGTCGACGATGGTGCTCTCCACCCCGACCCGGCACGGGCCACCGTCGAGGATCAGGTCGACGTCGCCGTCGAGGTCGGCGGCCACGTCGGCGGCCCGGGTCGGGCTCACCTGCCCGAACCGGTTCGCCGACGGGGCCGCGACACCACCACCGAAGCGCCGAAGCAGCTCCAGGGCCAACGGGTGGTCGGGGACGCGCACCCCCACGGTGTCGCGACCGCCGGTCGCCCGGGCGCTCACCCTGGTCGGGTTGCGCCGCACGATGAGCGTGAGCGGTCCCGGCCAGCACGCGGCGGCGAGGCGACGAGCCACCTCGGGCACCTTCACCGCCACCTCGTCGAGCCGCTCCGGCGCGTCGACGTGCACGATCACCGGGTGGTCGGCCGGCCGGCGTTTCACGGCGTAGCACCGGGCCAGCGCGGCGGCGTCGGCGGCGTCGGCGCCGAGCCCGTAGACGGTCTCGGTGGGGAACGCCACCAACCCTCCGGCCCGCAGCAGCTCGACGGCCTCCCCCACCGCCTCCGGCCCGGCGATCCGGCCCGCCGGGCGACCGGAGCGACCCTGCGCGCGGGAGCTCACCAGTAGTTGATGCGGGTGGCCCGCTCCACCACCACGTCGAGGTCGTCGGTCCAGGCCCCCGAGGACAGGTACTTCCAGCCCCCGTCGGGCAGGACGGTGACGATCGTGCCCGAGGTCATGCGCTCGGCGGCGCGCACCGCGCCGGCCACCGCCGCGCCCGACGAGATCCCGGCGAACACCCCGCAGTCGCTCAGCAGCCGCCGCACCCACACGATCGACTCCCGGGGTCGGACGATGAGCTTGCGGTCGAGCACCGCCGGGTCGAAGATCGGCGGGACGAACCCCTCGTCGAGGCTGCGCAGCCCCTGCACCAGTTCCCCCGCCGGGGGCTCCACCGCCACCACCTGCACCGCCGGGTTGCGTTCCTTCAGGTAGCGCCCCACCCCCATGAGCGTCCCCGAGGTCCCGAGCCCGGCCACGAACACGTCGACCTCGGGGCAGTCCCGCCAGATCTCCGGCCCGGTGCCCTCGTAGTGCGCCAGCGGGTTCGCCGGGTTGCCGTACTGGTACAGCATCACGTAGCCGGGCTCCTCGGCGGCGATGCGCTGCGCGAGGCGGATCGCGCCGTTGGAGCCCTCGGCGGCCGGGCTGAGGGTCACCTCGGCCCCGAAGATCTCCAGCAGCTGGCGGCGCTCCGGGCTCACGTTCTCCGGCATCACCACCCGCAGCCGGTAGCCCCGCAACCGGGCCACCAGCGCCAGACCGATCCCGGTGTTGCCCGACGACGGCTCGAGGATCGCATCCCCCGGGCGCAACCGCCCGTCGGCTTCGGCGAGCTCCACCATCTTCAGGGCGATGCGGTCCTTGGCGGAACCCCCGGGGTTCTGGCCCTCGAGCTTCGCCCAGATCGCCACGTCCGGGTTGGGGCTCAACTGGTGGATCCCGACCAGCGGGGTGTCGCCGATCGTCTCGAGGATCGTCTCGTAGCGGGCCATCGGCCCCGGCGGGACGCTCAGCCCCCGGCGACGGCCGGCACGATGGAGACCACGTCCCCCTCGGCGACCTTGGTGTCCAGGGCCTCGAGGTAGCGGATGTCCTCGTCGTTCACGTAGACGTTCACGAACCGGTGCAGCTGCGTGCCGTCGAGGAGCTGGGGCTCCAGGCCGGGGAACCGCCGCACCAGGTCGGCGAGCACCTCCCCCACGCTGGAGCCCTCGGCGGGCACCGAGGCGGCACCGTCGGTGTTGGCGCGCAGCATCGTGGGGATCCGCACCTGGACGGCCACGGCCGCAGCCTACCCGCCACCGCCGGCCGGCTCTCGAGGCCCGCCACCGCCGGCCGGCTCTCTAGGCCCGGGCCCGCCCGCCGTCGGGGTCGTAGGCGGGCCGCAGCGACACGGTCGCCGGGACCGGCGCCGCATCGACCTGCGCGCACCACGACCCCCCGGCCAGCCACGCCGCGGTGACCGGCGTCCCGCCCGAAACCATCGCCAGGCCGACCGCCCGGCCGAGGGTGTGGCCGTAGGCACCGGCCCGTACGTAGCCCACCGGCGTACCGTCCCGCAGCAGCGGCTCCCCGCCGAACAGCAACGGCTCGGGGTCCTCGAGCAGCACCTGCACGAGTCGGCGCCGGGGGGGCTCGCCGCGACGGGCGGCGAGCGCCTCCCGTCCCCGGAACGGGGTGTCCCACGCGCACGTGAACGCCAGCCCGGCCTCCAACGGCGTGTCCCAGTTGTCGACGTCGTGGGTGTAGTCGCGGTTCGCTTTCTCGAGGCGCAGCCCGTCGAGCGCCGCCACGCCGACGTGGGCCAGGCCCAGCTCGGCCCCGGCGGCGACGATCGCGTCGTAGGTGGCCACGGCGAGATCGGTCGGCACGAACAGCTCGAAACCGAGCTCCCCCACGTAGGTCATCCGCTGGACCCACACGATCGAGTGGTGCACGTCGATCGTCCGGCCGCTGCGGTACGGGAACGCCTCTCCGGACAGGTCGGCCGTGCTCAGACGGGCGAGCAGGTCCCGCGCCCGCGGCCCGGCCAGGTTGAGGATCGCGAACGCCGAGGTGACGTCGGTGACCGCCACCCGCCACTCCGGGTGCTCGTCACACGCCCGCCGCAGCCACTCCCCCGTGCGGGTGATCGTCTCGGGTCCGCACACCACCAGGTAGCGGTCGGCGGCGTGGCGGGCGACGGTGACGTCGGCCCGGATGCGGCCGTCGTCGTCGAGCGCCACCGTGTACCGGCAGGTCCCCGGCGGCACCGCCATGTCGGCGGCGGCCCAACGCTGCAGGAACGCCTCGGCGTCGGGGCCCTGCACCCAGAACTTGCCCATGAACGACAAGTCGATGAGCCCGACGCGCTCCCGCACCGCCCGATGCTCGGCCGCCGCGCAGGCGAACCAGTCGGGCCGACCCCAGGTGTAGGCGGCCGACGGCCGCCGCTCGTCGGTGGGACCGAACCACTCGGGGTACTCCCAGCCCGCCACGTCGGTCATGTGGGCCCCGGCCGCCACGAGCCGATCGTGGACGGGTGAGCGCCGCGCCCCGCGGGCGTGGCGCGGCGCGAAGTTCGGCCAGGCCGCATCGCCGAACAGCACCCCGAGGGCCTCCCGGGTCCGCTCGGCGAGGAACGCGGGCGCGCCCCAGTGCGGCGCCACCCGGGCCACGTCGAGCTCCACCACGTCGGTGGGGGGACGGCCCTCGATGATCCAGGCCGCCAGCAACTCCCCCAGCCCACCACCGAGCAGGATCCCGAGGGAGTTCAGCCCGCAGGCCACCCACAGCCCGGGGCAGCCGGGCACCTCCCCGACCAGGGGGTTCAGGTCGGGCGTGAAGCTCTCCGGCCCGCAGAACGCCAGGCGGATCCCCACCTCCCCCAGCGCCGGCAGCCGGTCGAGGGCCCGGCGCACGTAGGGGCCGAGCCGGTCCCAGTCGACCTCCAGGGTCGCGAACGGCCGGTCCGTGGGTGGCCCGCCGGGACCGGTTCCCCACGGTGCCGCCTCCGGCTCGAACAGGCCCACGAGGATCCCGCCGGACTCCTCCCGCAGGTAGGCGTGGACGTCGGGTATCTCCAGCACGGGCAGGTCGCGGCTCA
>CALEDW010000125.1 GCA_937949585.1 uncultured Acidimicrobiia bacterium | reverse complement strand
AGGCGGCGCTGGTCGCCTGGGTGCCGCTGGCCGTGGCGGCCGGGACCACGGCCGTCGGGGTGGCGGTGGCGCCGGTGATGGGCGCCGCGGTGGCGGTCCTGCCCGACGATCTGCGTGAGCGGAGCATGCTGGGCGACGTCGGCGCCAACGTCCTCGGCGGGGTGCTCGGCCTCGCGGTCGTGCTCACCTGCGGGCGCGGCGTGCGTACCGGGGTGCTGGTGGCGCTCGTGGCGGCGAACCTGGCCGCGGAGCTCGTCTCGTTCTCCCGGGTCATCGATCGGGTGCCGGCGCTGCGGTGGCTCGATCGCCTCGGTCGGGCCGGCACGGCTCCCGCCGGTAGGTGAGCCGGTCCCGGCCGAGGTCGAGGCTGCGGCGGAAGCCGAGCCCGCCCAGGCGGGCGCCGAGGTCGTCGAAGGAGCCGAAGCGCACCGGCGCCCAGACCACCACCAGGCACACCCGGGGGTCGGCCGCGGCCTGGGCCACCCGGCGGGCGTCGATGCGGATCGCCGGGTGACGGTTCCGGATCCGCAGCACGGAGGGATCCACGAAGAACGGGTCGGTCGCCCGACCGCCGCGCCAGACGAACCCCGGCTCGTCGGACAGGACCCAGGCGCCCGGGGGGAGGGCACGGATCTCGTCCACGACGGCCGCCTCGGCGCCGCGGTACGGCCCCGGCGCCAGCAGCGGCCGCAGGTGCGGGACGGACACCACGGCGCCGGCCAGGCCGAGCGCCGCGGTCCAGCGCCACGGCGGGCGGTGGACGGCGGCCAGCACCGCCAGGGGCGGCACCAGCGCCGCGATGTGGTTCCGGAACATCGGCTCCTGTCCCACCAGCAGCGCCAGCGCCAGGCCCGCCCACCACCAGACGGCCCGCTCGCCGGCCACCGCAGCGGACAGGCGCGACTCCGACACCCCGACCGCACGGCTCCGTGCGGACCGGCGGCGGGGTCGGGGCGTCCCCGCCGCCGCGGCCGCGACCCCGCCGACACCGACGGCGAGCAGCGGCAGGTCGCGGCGCAGCATCGTGGTGGCGAGCTTGGAGAGGTTGGCCGCCGGGTCCCGCCGGCCGGCCTTGGTGAGGTGGTAGCGGAGGTAGTCGTCGATCACGTGGCCCCCGAACGGGAGGGACACGGCGCCGAGCACGACGGCGGCCGCGAGCGGGAGGGCCGCCGCCCGGAGGCGGCGCGCGGGGTGGGGGGTCGTGGCCACGACGGCCCAGACCGCGACCAGCGCCGGGCCGGCCATCAGGTGCTTGACCGACACCGCGGCCCCGGCCAGGGCCACGACCGTCACGAAGCGCGCTCCCGTCGGGGCGCGCCGGTAGCGCACGGCGACGGCCACCGCGGTGGTGGTGATCGCAGCGGTGACGCCGTCGCTGGTGCTCGGACCGGTGGTCCACAGCAACGTCCCGCTCGTCGCCGCCAGGACCCCGGCGAGCAGCGCCCGCGGCCGGTCGGCGAGCTCGGCGGCGACGGCGGCGGTGGCCAGGGTCGCCGCCATCCCGGCCGCGACGGGGACGACGCGGGGGCCGAACGAGGCCCCGGCGGTCAGCACGTCGCCGAGGCGCAGCAGCGGCAGGAAGAGCGGGCCCTGGGAGGAGAAGACGTCGCGGAAGGGCAGGAAGCCCTGCCGCAGGGCGACCACGGCCAGGCCGTAGCCACCGTCGTCGTAGTGGTGGTGCCGGGAGGCGAACAGCGCCGGGAGGCGCACGAGGCCGGCCAGGGCACCGAGCCCGGCGAGGTCCCACCCTCTCAGCCCCGCGGGGCGCGATGCGCAGGGCTCGGGTGCCGGGCCGGGCAAGGACCGCATGGTACCGTCGGGTCCCCGATGGCCAAGCACATCTTCGTGACCGGCGGGGTGGCCTCCAGCCTCGGCAAAGGCCTCACCGCCTCGTCGCTGGGCCGCCTCCTCCGCAGCCGGGGCCTGCGGGTCACGCTCCAGAAGCTCGACCCGTACATCAACGTCGACCCGGGGACGATGAACCCGTTCCAGCACGGCGAGGTGTTCGTCACCGACGACGGCGGTGAGACCGACCTGGACCTGGGCCATTACGAGCGGTTCGTGGACGTGCCGCTCGACCGGCGCTCCAACGCCACGACCGGGTCGATCTACCAGGCGGTGCTGGCCAAGGAACGCCACGGGGCCTACCTGGGCCAGACGGTGCAGGTGATCCCCCACATCACCGACGAGATCAAGGAGCGGATCCGCAGCCTCGCCGCCGACGACGTCGACGTGGTCATCACCGAGGTGGGCGGCACCGTCGGAGACATCGAGATCCTGCCGTTCCTGGAGGCCATCCGGCAGTTCCGAAAGGACGTGGGGCGGGAGAACGTGTTCTACGTGCACGTCACGCTCGTGCCGTTCATCGGGCCCTCCGGCGAGCAGAAGACGAAGCCCACCCAGCACTCCGTCACCGAACTGCGCAGCCGGGGCATCCAGCCCGACGCCATCGTGTGCCGCTCCGACCGCCCGATCTCGGTGCACCTGAAAGAGAAGATCAGCCGGCTCTGCGACGTGCCCGAGGAGGGGATCGTGTCGGCCGTCGACGCCGAGTCGCTCTACGAGATCCCCCTGGTGCTGCACGACGAGGGCCTCGACGACTACGTCTGCTCGGTGCTGCGCCTGCCCGAGCGCGAGCCCGACCTGGAGGGCTGGCGGCGGCTCGTGGCGCGGATCCGATCCGCCGACGCCGAGGTCCGGATCGGCGTGGTCGGCAAGTACGTGAATCTCCCCGACGCCTACCTCTCACTGGCCGAGGCGCTGCGCCACGGCGGGTACGCCAACGACGTCCGGATCCAGCTCGACTGGATCGCCTCCGACGACACCGAGGGGCTGCTCGCCGAGGGCCGGCTGCGGGAGCTCGACGGCATCGTGATCCCGGGCGGGTTCGGCTTCCGGGGTATCGAGGGCAAGATCGCGGCCGTCGCCTTCGCCCGGGAGGCCGGGGTGCCGTTCCTCGGGCTGTGCCTGGGGCTCCACTGCGCGGTGATCGAGTTCGCCCGCAACGTGTGCGGGCTGGTCGGGGCGAACTCGTCCGAGTTCGACCCCCACACGCCGTACCCGGTGATCGACCTCATGGACAGCCAACGCGACATCGTCGCCAAGGGCGGCACGATGCGCCTCGGCTCGTACCCGGCCAAGCTGCGGGCCGGGACGCTGGTGCGCGAGGTGTACGGGCAGGAGGTCGTCTACGAGCGCCACCGTCACCGCTACGAGGTGAACAACGCCTACCGCGGCCGCCTCGAGGAGCACGGGCTGGTGTGCTCGGGAACCTCCCCCGACGACCGGCTGGTCGAGTTCATCGAGCTGCCGACCGACCGGCACCCGTACTTCGTGGCCACCCAGGCCCATCCCGAGTTCAAGAGCCGGCCCGATCGCCCGCACCCGCTGTTCGCGGCGTTCGTGCGGGCGGCCCTGGCGCACGCCGAGGGCCGGGCCCCCCGCCTGCCCATCGAGGCGAGCGCCCCCCGGTGAGTCCGTTCCGGGTGACCGGCAGCCGACCGGTCTGCGAAGCCGGGTTCCTGCGCGTCGAGGCGGTGGAGGTGACCGGTCCCGGCGGCGAGCGGTTCACCCGGACCGTGGTGCGGCACCCGGGCGCCGTCGTCGTGGTGCCGCTGCGGGGGAGGCGGGCGACGCTCGTGCGCCAGTTCCGGGCCGCGCTGGGCGGCGACCTGCTGGAGGTGCCGGCCGGCCGCCGCGACGTGGCCGGCGAACCGCCCGCCGAGACCGCCCGCCGGGAGCTGGCCGAGGAGCTCGGGCTGCGGGCCGGACGCCTGGTGGAGCTGGCCGAGTTCCACAACTCGCCCGGGTTCTGCGACGAGCACTCCACGCTGTTCGTGGCCAGCGAGCTCGCCGAGGTCGCCGGCGCCGCGGCCTGCGGTCCGGAGGAACGGGAGATGCTGCGCGAGGAGGTCGACCTCGACGACGTCGAGCGGCTGGTCGCGGCGCGGGTGCTGGTGGACGCCAAGACCATCGTGGGCTTGCTGCTGGCCCGCCGGTGGGTCGATGGGGTCGTCTGACGCGCTCGACGCCGCCTTCGCCGAGCACGAGACGTGGCTGCGCGCCGAACGGGGCGTGGCCGCCAACACCCTGGTCGCCTACCGTCGGGACCTGCGCCGCTACCGCGAGTTCCTCGTCCGGCGGGGCGTGGCGGCGCCCGGCGACGTGGACCAGCCCGCGGTGGCGGCCTGGCTGGAGGAGCTCCGGGCACCCGCCGACGACGGCCGGGCCCGCTATGCACCGGCCAGCGTGGCCCGGGCCGTGGCCGCGATGCGGTCGTTCCACGGGTTCTGCCTCGAGGAGGGCCTGGCCGCGACCGACCCGACCTCGGAGGTCGGCGGGCCGAGGGTGCCCGTCGGGATCCCCAAGGCGCTCAGCGAGCAGGAGGTCGAGACCCTGCTCGGCGCGGTCGGCGGCGACGACCCCCGCGCCCGGCGCGACCGGGCGATCCTGGAGACCCTGTACGCCACGGGGGTGCGCATCAGCGAACTCGTCGGGCTGGACCGGGCCGATCTCGACCTCGCCGGCGGCGTCGTGCGCGTGCTCGGCAAAGGGAGCAAGGAACGGATCGTGCCGATCGGGCGTTCCGCGCGGGATGCGCTCCTCGGCTATCTCAGGGCGGGACGTCCCGTGCTGGAGCGCTCGGCCCGGCGCCGCCCGCCGGGCGACCCGGTGTTCCTCAACGCCCGGGGCGGACGCCTCACCCGCCAGGGCTGCTGGAAGATCGTGCGGGCGGCCGGCGGCCGGGTCGGGCTGGAGGGACGCCTGTCGCCGCACGTGCTGCGCCACTCCTGCGCCACCCACATGCTCGAGCGGGGCGCCGACATCCGGGTCGTCCAGGAGCTGCTCGGCCACGCCAGCATCGCGACCACCCAGGTGTACACGAAGGTGTCGCCCGAGCACCTCCGGGCCGCCTACGAGCTCGCGCACCCCCGAGCCCGCACGGCGGTGGACAACCGGTAGGCTCGGGCCATGCCCGAGACGCCTCTTTCGGCCGTGCGCGCCCAGGAACTGCGGGACCGGCTCGAGGCCGAGCGCGCCCGGTTACGGTCCCAGCTCGCGGAGATCGGAGGCCTCGCCTTCGACGAGGGCTTCGCCGACTCGGGGCAGGTGACGGCCGAGAAGAGCGAGGTCGACGCGCTGGCGGGGACGCTGCGCGAGAACCTGCGGGACGTGGAGGACGCGCTGGCCAAGCTCGACGCAGGCACCTACGGGAGCTGCGAGCGGTGCGGCGGGCCGATCGGTGAGGCCCGCCTCGAGGCGATGCCGGCGGCGCGCCGGTGCATCGCCTGCGCCTCGGCCCGGGACTGAGCCGGCCGTGCCGGTGCGGTGAGCCTGGACGCCCAGACACTGGTGTGGTTCACCTGCCTCGTCGCGGCCGTGGTGCTGCACGAGGTGAGCCACGGCGTGGTGGCCCTGGCGTTCGGCGACGACACCGCGGCGCGAGCGGGGCGGCTCACGCTGAACCCGATGCCGCACCTCGATCCCTTCGGGTCGGTCATCGTGCCGGCGCTCGGTGCGATCACCGGCCTGCCGGTCATCGGCTGGGCGAAGCCGGTGCCGGTGAGCCCGGCCCGCCTCCGCCACCCCCGGCGGGACATGGTCTGGGTGAGCCTCGCCGGGCCCTTCACGAACTTCGGGTTGAGCGCCGCGGCCGCCGTCGGCGCCCGCCTGGCGTACGCGGCGTCGGGAGACCCGTTCCGCCCGTTCGCCGCACAGCCGCTCGGGTTCCGGGTGCTGCTCTCGTTCGCGTTCGTGAACCTCGCGCTCGGGCTGTTCAACCTCCTGCCGATCCCGCCGCTCGACGGATCGTCGTTGCTCGAGCGGGCGTTGCCGGCCCGGTGGTTGCCGGCCTGGTGGCGGTTCCGCCCCTACGGGATCCTCGTGCTGTTCGTCCTCGTGTTCAGTACCGGCCTGCTCGGCCGGCTGATCGACCCGTTCGCCGACGCCCTCACCCGGTTCGTGTACCGGCTCTGACCGGATCAGCGGCGGGGCAGCAGCCCGACCGCGTCGCGCACCCGCTGCATCGTGGCCGAGGCGATGGCCTCGGCCTTCGCGGCGCCGTGGGCCAGCAGGTCGTCGAGGCGTTCCGGGTCGTCGCGCAACGCCGCGTAGCGCGCCTGGACGGGCGCGAGGAGGTCCACCAGGGCGTCGGCGACCGCAGCCTTGAGCGCCCCGTAGCCCCGTCCGGCGAACGCTTCGGTGGCCTCGGCGATCGTGGCGCCGGTGGCCACCGTGTACAGCTCGAGCAAGTTCGAGACGCCCGGCTTGGCCTCGGGGTCGTGGCGGATCTCGGTCTCGGAGTCGGTGACGGCGGCCCGCACCTTCCGCCGGATCACCTCGGGCGGGTCGAGGACGAGGACCGTACCCTGCGGTGACTCCTCCGACTTCGACATCTTGCGGGTCGGGTGCTGCAGGTCCTTCACCCGGGCCGCCACCGGCGGCACCGTCGCCCGGGGCACGACGAGGGTGTCGCCGAAGCGGCGGTTGAAGCGGAGCGCGAGGTCCCGGGTGAGCTCGACGTGCTGGATCTGGTCCTCACCGACCGGTACCTCGTCGGTGTCGTAGGCGAGGATGTCGGCGGCCATGAGCACCGGGTAGTCGAACAGGCCCGCGCTCACCGACGCCTGGCCCCGCCCCTTCTCCTTGAACTGGGTCATGCGGCGCAACTCGCCGACGGTGGCCACGCAGTTGAGCACCCAGGTCAGTTCGGTCACCACCGGCACGTGGCTCTGCACGAACAGGATCGACCGGTCGGGGTCGATCCCGGCGGCCAGCAGCAGCGCCGCCAGCCGGCGGGTCTCGGCCCGCAGGGCGGCCGGCTCGTGCGGGACCGTCATCGCGTGCAGGTCGACCACGCAGTAGATGCACTCACCGTCGTCCTGCTGGGCCACCCAGCGGCGCACCGCGCCCAGGTAGTTGCCGACGTGCACCTCGCCGGAGGGCTTGATGCCCGAGAAGACCCTTGCCACGCCCGGTCACGCTACCGCCGGTGCGCCGCATCGGCGGTGTCCGGGGTCCCCGGCGATCGGGATGCGCCTCGCTAGCCTGCCGGTGATGGGCTACGAGGTCGCCACCCCCGTGTACACGGGACCGTTCGACCTGCTGTTGCAGCTCATCCTGCGCGACGAGGTCGACCTGTGGGACGTGTCGATCTCCACCGTCGTCGATGCGTTCGTCGCCGAGGTCGAGCGGCTCGAGACCCTCGACCTCGAGGTGACCACGGAGTTCTTGCTCATCGCCGCCACCCTGGTGGAGCTGAAGGCCCGCCGGCTCCTGCCCCGGCCCGAGGAGGTCGTCCCCGACGAGGAGCTGCTGCGTTTCGAGGAGCGCGACCTGCTCCTCGGTCGCCTGCTGGAGGCGAAGACCTTCCAGGGCGCCGCCGCCGCGCTGGCCCGCCTGCTCGAGCAGGGCCGGGCCCGGGTGCCCCGCCGGGCCGGGCCCGAGGAGCCGTTCCGGTCGCTGCGACCCGATCCCCTCCGGGCGGTGACCCCGCAGGCCCTGGCCCGCGCCGCGGCGCGGGCCGTCACGCGCGCCCGGCCGCCGGCGACGGTCGACACCGACCACATCGCCCCGATCCGGGCCAGCGTGCGGGAGGCCGTCGACGTGGTGCTCGTGCGGCTGGCGGTGGGCCGGCCGGTGCGGTTCCGGGATCTCGTCGCCGACGCCGAGGACCGGATCGAGGTGGTGGTGCGGTTCCTGGCGGTACTCGAGCTGTTCAAGCAGGGCACGGTGGAGCTGGACCAGGCCACGACCTTCGGGGACCTCATCGTGACCCGCCTCGCCCGGTCGGTCGAGCCGGTCGCGCTCGACGACTGGGACGAGCCCGAACCGGCGCCGCCCGGCGGGCCCCGCGCCCCGGCGGCCGGCCGGACATGAGCGGCGCCCCCGCGGGCGGTCCGGACCCGCCCTGCGCCGATCCCCGGGAGCGGGCCGTGGGTCGAGCCCCGGTGGACCGAGCCCTGGAGGCGGTGCTGCTCGCCGCCACCGAGCCGGTGGAGGCCGGGGTGCTCGCCCAGCTCCTGGAGCTCCCGGTCACCGACGTGGAGGCGCGCCTCGAGGCGCTCGCGGCCCGCTACCGGGACGAGGAGCGGGGGTTCGTCCCGGCCCGGGTGGCGGGCGGGTGGAGGTTCGAGACCCACCCGGACCTGGCCGCCTACGTGGAGCGCTTCGTGCTCGAGGCCCAGACGTCCCGGCTCTCACCGGCGGCCCTGGAGACCCTGGCGATCATCGCCTACAAGCAACCGGTGTCCCGGGCGCAGCTGGCGGCGATCCGGGGCGTGAACGTCGACGCCACCCTCGCCACCCTCACCGAGCGCGGCTACGTCGCCGAGGTCGGCCGGGACCCCGGGCCCGGCCAGGCGATCCTGTTCGGGACCACGCGCCTGTTCCTGGAGTGCCTCGGGCTCGACTCCCTCGCCGACCTGCCTCCGCTGGCCGACTTCGTGCCCGACCCGTCGGTGGTGGACGTCCTGGAACGTCACCTGCGCGCCGGTGACGACCCCCGCCGCGCCGTCTGAGCCGCCGCGGCCGGGGCCCCGGCTCCAGAAGGTGCTGGCCCGAGCCGGCTGGGGATCCCGACGGGCCTGTGAGGCGCTCATCGCCGCCGGGCGGGTGACCGTCGACGGCCGCACCGCCCGCCTGGGGGATCGCGCCGATCCCATCCGGCAGCGGATCGAGGTCGACGGGATCCGGGTCGCCCCGCCGCCCGGCGCCGTCGTGTACCTGCTGAACAAGCCGGCCGGGGTGGTCAGCACCGCCGCCGACACCCACGGTCGGGCAACGGTCTGCGACCTCGTGCCCGCCGAGCCGCGGGTGTTCCCCGTGGGCCGCCTCGACCTCGACACCGAGGGGCTGCTGTTGCTCACCAACGACGGCGAGCTGGCGCAGCTCCTCACCCACCCCCGGCACGGGCTGCCCAAGGAGTACCTCGCCGAGGTGGAGGGGATCCCCGGACCGGCGGCGCTCCGGCGCCTGCGCGAGGGCGTCGAGCTCGAGGACGGGCGCACCGCACCGGCCCGGGTCCGGCTCGTGCAGACTGCGGGCGGCCGGGCGGCGCTGGCCATCGAGCTGCGCGAGGGGCGCAAACGCCAGGTGAGGCGGATGTGCGCCGCGGTCGGCCACCCGGTGGTGCGCCTGGTCCGGACCCGAATCGGCCCGCTCACCGATCCGCACCTGCTGCCGGGGGCCTGGCGGCTCCTGCGCCCGGAGGAGGTGCGGGCCCTCGAGGCCGCAGCCCGCGATCCGGGCCCGGCCCGGCGCCGTCGGGCCCGGCCGTCGCGGCCCGACCCCGGGGGCGGTGCCGGGACCGGCAGGTAGCCTCCCCGGCCGTGGCGGTCCGGGCCCTGCGAGGCGCGATCACCTGTGAGCACGACACCAGGCAGGACATCGAGACCCGCACGCAACGGCTCGTCACCGAGATGCTCGCCCGCAACGCCATCGACCACGACGACCTGATCTTCGTGCTGTTCACCGCCACCGAGGACCTCACCGCCATGTTCCCGGCCGCCGCGGTGCGCAGTATCGGCCTCGGCGACGTGCCGCTGCTGTGCGCCCGGGAGCTGTCGGTGGAGGGAGGGATGCCCCGCACCATCCGGGTACTGATGCTCGTCGAGACCGACCGGCCCCGTTCCGGGCTCCGGCACGTGTACCTGGAGGGAGCGCACTCCCTGCGGGACGACCTGCCCGGCGACCCGTGACCGTCGCGGTGCTGGGCACCGGGCTGATCGGCGCCTCGGTGGGGCTGGCCCTGCGGGCCGCCGGCTCCGAGGTGATCGGGTTCGACGCCACACCCGGGCGGGCCGAGGAGGCCCGAGCGGCGGGCGCGCTCAGCCGGGTGGCCGACTCGGTCGCCGCCGCCGCGGCCGGCGCCGACCTGGTGGTGGTCGCGGTCCCGGTGGGCCGGATCGCCGGGGTGGCGGTCGAGGCCCTGGACGCCGGGGCCCGGGTGGTCACCGACGTGGGCTCGGTGAAGGCGTCGGTGGTCGCGGCGGTGGAGGAGCGGGCCGGCGCCGCCGCGGCCCGGTTCGTCGGCGGCCACCCCATGGCCGGCTCGGAGCAGGCCGGGCCGGCGGGGGCGACGCCGGACCTGTTCCGGGGTGCGGCCTGGGTGCTCACCCCGACGGCACGGACCGGCGCCGAGGCCCACACCCGGGTTCGCCAGCTCGTGCGGCGCCTCGGCGCCGAAACGGTGGAGGTCTCGCCCGAGCACCACGACGAGCTCGTGGCGCTGGTGAGCCACGTGCCGCAGCTGGCGGCCACGACGCTCATGGACCTTGCCGCCGCCGCCGGCGAGGAGCACGCGGTGCTGCTCCACCTGGCGGCGGGGGGCTTCCGGGACATGACCCGCATCGCGGCGAGCGAGGTGGGGATCTGGCCCGACATCTGCCGGGCCAACCGGGCAGCGATCCTGGACGCCCTCGACCGCTACCTCGCGGCGTTGGGACGGGTCCGCGACCTGGTCGGCGCCGCCGACGAGACCGGGCTGCGGCGCCTCCTCGAACGGGCCCGCGACGCCCGCCGGAACCTCCCGGCCACCGCCACCCTCGCCGGCCCGCTGGCCGAGCTGCGGGTCCCGGTGCCCGACCGACCCGGGGTGCTCGCCGAGGTCACCACCCTCGCCGGCCGGCTCGGCGTGAACATCGCCGACGTGGAGATCGCCCACAGCATCGAGGGCCGCGGCGGGGTGCTGGTGATGGTGTGCACGGCTGCGGGCGCCGACCGGCTCACCGGCGCGCTCGAGGCGGCCGGGTACCACGTGTCCCGCCGGGACCTGCCGTGACGGCGACGGCACCGCCGGGGCCGCCCGACGAGCTGGTCGTGGAAGGCGGGGCGCCGCTGCGGGGCACGGTGGTGGTGCCCGGGGACAAGGGGATCGCGCACCGGGCCATGCTGGTCGGTGCGCTCGCCGGCGGGCCGGTGCGGATCGACGGCCTCCCCGGGGGGCATGACGTGGCCGCCACCGTGCGGCTGCTACGGGCCTGCGGGGTGCCGGTCGCCGAGGATCCCGGCGGGGTGCGGATCGAGGGGCCGGCGAGCTGGCGGGAGCCCGCCGACGTGCTCGACTGCGGGAACTCCGGCACCACCATCCGCATGGCCGTAGGGGTGCTGGCGGGCCGGGAGGGCCGTTTCGCCGTCCTCACCGGCGACGAGTCGCTGCGGCGCCGCCCGATGGGACGGGTGGTGCGCCCGCTGCGGGCGATGGGGGCCCGGATCGACGGGAGGGCCGAGGGGGAGCGTGCGCCGCTGGCGGTGCGCGGCGCCGTGCTGCGGGGCGCGACGCACCACCTCGAGGTGGCGAGCGGGCAGGTGAAGACGGCGGTGTTGCTCGCCGGGCTCGGTGCAGACGGCGTGACCGAGGTGGTGGAGCCGGCGCCGAGCCGTGACCACACCGAGCGGCTCCTCGGGGCCCTCGGTGCCCCGCTGGAACGGCCCACTGCGACCCGCGTGCGTCTCCGGGCGGCGGCGATCCCGGGGTTCGCGCTGCGGGTACCCGGCGACCCGTCCTCGGCGGCCTACTGGGCGGTGGCCGCGACGCTGGTACCCGGCTCGCGCCTCGAGCTGCCGAGGGTGTCGGTGAACCCCGGGCGGCTCGGTTGGGTGCAGGTCCTGGTGGACATGGGCGCGGCCGTCGAGGTGACGCCCATCGGGGAGGAGCTCGGCGAGCCGGTCGGCGTCCTGTCGGTGGAGGCCGCCCGGTTGCACGGGATCGACGTGGAGGTGACCGAACCGATCATCGACGAGGTGCCCGTCCTGGCCGTCGCCGCCGCGTTCGCCGAGGGGACCACCACCTTCCGGGGCGCGGCCGACCTGGCGGTGAAGGAGAGCGACCGGATCGCCACCACCACGGCGCTGCTGGCGGCGCTCGGCGTCGAGGCCGAGCCCCGACCCGACGGGCTCGTCGTCCACGGGGGCCGGCCCCGGCCGGGGCGGCTCGAGGCGGCCGGGGACCACCGCCTCGCGCTCGCCGGCGTGGTCGCGGGCCTGGCGCTGGCCGGACGGACGGTGGTGGCCGGCTGGTCCGCACACGCCGTGTCGTACCCCGGGTTCACCGCTGCGCTGGCGGCGGTGCGCGCGGCCGGCGGGGGGGACGCCCGGTGAGCATCGTCGTCGCGATCGACGGGACGGCCGGGTCGGGCAAGTCCTCGGTGGCCCGGGCCGTCGGTGCGGCGCTCGGCCTGCCGGTGCTGGACACCGGGGCGATGTACCGGGCCGTGACGCTGCGCGCCATGCGGGCCGGAATCGACCCGAACGACGCCGCAGCCTGCGCCGAGGCCGCCCGGCGGGCGCGCCTGGCGGTGGAGGACGGCCGGGTGCACCTCGACGGCGAGGACGTGACCGTCGCGATCCGCGGCCCGGAGGTGACGGCGGCGGTCTCGACCGTCTCCGCCCATCCGGAGGTGCGGGCCGAGCTGGTGGCCCGCCAGCGCGAGTGGGTGGCCCGCCACGGGGGCGGGGTGGTGGAGGGACGCGACATCGGGACGGTGGTGTTCCCCGACGCGACCCTCAAGGTGTTCCTCACCGCCAGTCCCGAGGAACGGGCCCGCCGGCGCGCCGCGCAGGAGCCGGAGGCGGTCGGGCGCGACGTCGACGCCGTGCGGGACGCGCTCGCCGCCCGCGATGCCCGCGACGCCGGCCGGGCGCACTCCCCGCTGCGGGCGGCGGGCGACGCGCTCGTGGTCGACACCACCGACCGGTCGATCGCCGAGGTGGTCGGCCTGGTCCTCGAGCGCCTGGGGTCCGGCACCGGCGAGCCCCGGGGGACGGGATGAGCCTGTACCGGGTGGTGCGCCCAGCCGTGATCGGCCTGTGCCGCGTGCTGTTCCGGGTGCGGGTACGGGGACTGGAACACGTGCCCGCCGCCGGCGCCTACGTGGTCGCCCCCACGCACCGCTCGCTGCTCGACATCCCGTTCACCGCGTTCATCACCCGCCGCCGGATCCGGTTCATGGCCAAGCGGGAGCTGTTCGCCTCCCGGCTCGGCGCCCGGATCTGGACCGCGCTCGGGGGAATCCCGGTCGACCGGGGCTCGCCGACGGCGCGCACCGCGTTGCGGGCCTGCGAGGAGGCGCTGCGGGCCGGGGAACCGGTGGCGGTGTTCCCCGAGGGCACCCGCCACCACGGACCCCGGCTCGGCCCCCTGTTCGACGGCGCGGCCTGGCTGGCGGTGCGGACCGGGGTGCCGATCGTGCCGGTGGGGATCGACGGCAGCGAGGAGATCCTCGCCTCGGGACGCTCCGTGCCCCGCCTCGCCCGGGTGGCGGTGGTGGTGGGGGAGCCGGTCACCGTGCCGGACGGGGCCACCACCCGCCGGCGGGCCGACCTCGAGGCCCTCACCGGCCGTCTGGCCGTCGAGCTGCAGGCCTGCTTCGACGCGGCCCGGGCGTTGCGCGACGGCGCCGGCGGTGGCGGCGCGGCCTCAGCCCCGCAGCATCACGCCGAGGAACATCGCCGCCACCCCGGACAGCGTGGCGATCCCCTCGGCGGCGCCTGAGGCCGCTGCGGCCCGGCGGCGCTCCTCCCCGGAGAGGGCGCGCCGAACCCGGGGGGCAGCGACCAGCACGTGGAACCCGGCCGCGGCGCCCGAGACCCCGACGGCACCGAGCTTCACGCCCAGGGTCACGAGGTAGGCGGCGCCACGGACCGACAGATCCGCCTCCAGCAGGTTCCAGATCCCGGTGGCCGCCAGCACCCCGAACGCGGGCCACGCGAGCCGCTGGAAGCGCCGGCCCAGCGCGCGCAGCGCCGCCGGCCCGGCCGGTCGCACCGCCGGTACCGTGGCGGCCAGGGTGAGCTGGCCACCCACCCACACCGCGGCGGCCAGGACGTGGAGGAACAACCGGACGGTCGTCCCGGTGACGGGCAGCACGGCGCGCTCAGGGGGCGAGGGTGGCGAGCACCTGGGCGGCGTCCAGGTCCCGGTCGGCGACCGGATCGCGCCCGACGGGCACCCACCAGGGGGTCAGCACGCCGGCGAGGCACCGCAGCAGCTCCCGCAGCGCCGGGGGCGGCGGGAAGTACTCGGCCTCGTGCGTGAGGCACACCTCCTCCACGCCCTCGGTGGGTGCCAGCCGCTCGATGACGCCGGTCACGAGCTCCTCCGGGGCGCTGGCCCCGGCGGTCACCCCGACCACCCGGGCACCGGTGAGGGCGGCGAGGTCCAGGTCGTCGGGACCGTCGACCCGTACCACCACCGGCGCGCCGGCATCGGCCGCGACGCGGGCGAGCGCCAGGGTGTTCGACGAGTTCGCGGAGCCGATCACCACCACCGCGTCGGCCCGGGGCGCCACCAGCCGCAGCGCGGCCTGCCGGTTCGTGGTGGCGAAGCACAAGTCGTCGCGAGGCGCCGTCCACAGGTCGGCGCGACGGGCCGCGGCCCGGTCGCGCAGGCCCTCCCAGTCCGACAGGGCCAGGGTGGTCTGGGCGAGCATCGCCACCGGCGTGGTTCCGTCGATCCCGTCGAGCGCCGCGTCGAGGGAGGCCTCGTCCTCCACGAGGCGCATCGCCCCGGGGGCCACGGCCACGGTGCCCACGGCCTCGTCGTGACCGGCGTGGCCCACGTAGAGGATCGTGTAGCCGTCGGCGGCCCGTCGCCGCGCCTCGTGGTGCACCTTGGTGACCAGCGGGCAGACCGCGTCGACGACGAACCGCCCGTGGCGGCGGGCCTCGGCGAGCACCTCCGGGGAGCTGCCGTGCGCGGAGAGCATGAGCGGCGCCCCGGGCGGGACCGTGGCGACGTCGTCGACGAAGCGCACGCCGAGGGCCTCGAAACGGCGCACCACCACCCGGTTGTGGACGATCTCGTGGAAGCAGTACACGGGCGGATCGAAGACCCGCACCATCCAGGCGAGCGCCTTGATCGCCATCTCCACCCCGGCGCAGAAGCCCCGCGGCGAGGCGAGCAACACCCGCTCGACGCTCATCGGCCCAGGCTACCGGCGAGTCGTCGGCGGCCGAGGGCGGCGGCCCGGCCGCCCGCCGTACCATGGGCCGATGCCGCCAGCCCGGATCGTGGCCGTGGCGCCGCGTAGCCCCGCCGCCCGGGCCGGGTTGCGGCCCGGTGACGAGCTGCTGGCGGTGGGCGGCGAGGACCTCAGCGACGTCATCCGCTACCAGCTCCGCACCGACGGGCCGGTGGTCGAGCTCGATCTCCGCCGGAAGGGCCGGCCCCGGAGGGTCATCGTCCGCAAGGGCGACGGCGAGCCCCTCGGGCTGCAACTGGCCAGCGCCACGTTCGACCGGGTGACCACGTGCGACAACCGCTGCCCGTTCTGCTTCATCCACCAGCTCCCCGCCGGGGTGCGCCGCAGCCTCACCCTGAAGGATGACGACTTCCGTCTCTCGTTCCTGTACGGGAACTTCACCACCCTCACCCGCTTCACCGAGGCCGACTTCGAGCGGGTGGTCGCCGAACGGCTGAGCCCGCTGTACGTGAGCATCCATGCCACCGACCCGCAGGTGCGGGCCCGGCTGCTGCGCAACCGCCGGGGGGCGACCAGTCTGGTGTGGCTCGGGCGCCTGCTGGAGGCCGGGATCGAGGTTCACGGCCAGGTGGTCGTGTGCCCCGGCATCAACGACGGGGCGGTGCTGGAGCAGACGTTGGCCGAGATCGGCGAGCGCTACCCGGCGCTGGCATCGGTGGGGATCGTGCCCTGCGGGGTCTCCGACCACAACCGGGAGCCCGACATCCGGCCCCACACCCGGGCCGAAGCCGAGGCGGTGTGCGACACCGTGACCGACTGGCAGGACCGGTTCCGGTCCGCCATCGGCCGCCGGATGGTGTTCCTCGCCGACGAGTACCACTGCATGACGGGTCGGGCGTTCCCGCCGCTGGAGCACTACGAGGGTTGTCCCCAGCACGAGAACGGGATCGGCATGGCCGCCACGCTGGCGGCCGAGGTCGCCGCCGCCGCCGGCGGGGCCGACGTCGACGGTACCGGACCCCGCTCCGGGTTCTTCGCCTGGGTCGACGGGGCGCCGGCGTGCGGCTACCGAGCACCGCGCAGCGGCCGCGTGCGCCTCCGCCGCCGGCGGGCCCCGGGGCCGGTGGTGCTGCTCACCGGCGAGATGGGTGCCCGGGTGCTGGAGCCGCTGCGCGGCACCCTCTCCGAGGTCGCCGGGGTGGCGGTCCGGGTCCGGGCGGTGCGCAACCGGTTCTTCGGCGGCACGATCGCGGTGACCGGCCTGCTCACCGGCGCCGATCTCGCCCCCGCGGTCGCCGAGGCCGGCGCCGAGGCCCGTGTCCTGCTGCCCGACGTGACGCTCTCCGGCGACCGGTTCCTCGACGGCGGCACGGTCGAGGACCTCCCCCGCCCGGTGGAGGTCGTGCCGACCGACGGAGCCGGGCTCGTCGCCGCGCTGCGGCCGTGACCGGGCTCCCCGCGCCGGGGCCGGAGGCCGCCGGCGGCGAGGTCCCCCGGTGGGGGGCCGCCCGCTCCGACTCCCGGCTTCCGGTGGTGGCCGTGGTGGGCCGGCCCAACGTCGGCAAGTCGACCCTGGTGAACCGGATCGTCGGTCGGCGGGAGGCGATCGTCGAAGAACGCCCCGGCGTCACCCGGGACCGCAAGGAGCTCGTGGCCGAGTGGCGAGGGCGGCGCTTCCGCGTGATCGACACCGGGGGGTGGCTCGCCGGCGGCGAGCCGCTGGCCGCCCGGGTGAGCGCCCAGGCCGAGCGCGCGGTCGCCGGGGCAGACGTGATCCTGGCGGTGTTCGACGTGACGGTCGGGATCACCCAGGAGGACGCCGACCTCGCCCGACTGCTCCTGCGGGCCGGCCGCCCCGTGGTGGTGGCCGTGAACAAGGTCGACGACGAGCGCCGGGAGCACCAGATCTGGGGGTTCCGGCGCCTCGGGCTCGGCGACCCCCACCCGGTGTCGGCGTTGCACGGCCGGGGCTCGGGTGACCTGCTCGACCGCCTCGTCGACGCGCTCGGTCCCGAACCGGGTCCCGCACCGGAGACGCCGCCGGCGCGCCCGGAGCTGGCGGTGGCGATCGTGGGGCGGCCCAACGTGGGGAAGTCGACGCTGTTCAACCGGCTGGTGGGTGAGGAACGCACCGTGGTCCACGACGAGCCGGGCACCACCCGCGACGCGATCGACACGGTGGTCGACACCCCGGACGGACCCGTCCGCTTCGTCGACACGGCCGGGATGCGCCGCCGGGCCCGGGTCGACGAGCGCACCGAGCACGTCGCCGCGCTGCGCAGCCTCGCCGCGATCGACCGGGCCGACGCCGCGCTGCTGGTGATCGACGCCACCGCCGGGGTCACCCACCAGGACCAGCGCCTCGCGGAACGGATCGATGCCGCCGGGACCGCGGTGGTGATCGTGCTGAACAAGTGGGACCTGCTCGACGATCCCGACCGGCGCGCCGCAGCCCGTGACGGGGTGCGCGACCGGCTCGGGTTCCTCGCCCACGCGCCGGTGCTGCGGGTGAGCGCCCGCACCGGCCGGGGTGTGGGGCGGATCCTGCCGGCGCTCCGGGAGACGGAGGCCGCGTACCGGCAGAGGGTCCCCACCGCCGTGCTCAACCGGGTGGTGGCCGCCGCGCAGCGGCGCCACCCGCCGCCGGCCCCGCCCCGGGGGCGTCGTCCCCGCATCCTCTACGCCACCCAGGGGGCCGCGGACCCGCCGACCTTCACCCTGTTCGCGACCGCCCGCCTGTCCCGCACCTGGCTGCGCTACCTGGAACGGTGCCTGCGCGAAGAGCTCGCACTCGGGCCCACCCCCCTCAAGCTGCGGGTCCGGGTGCGGGAGCGGGCCCGGTCCCCGGTGCGGGCGGGTTGAGCACGCCCGGGTGGGCCCGCGGGCGTGCGCCGGTCGCCGCCTAGCCTCGGCGGCCGTGAGCGAGATCCGCCGCCAGCTCGAGCGGGCCCGGCACGGCAACCTCGCCCAGGAGCGGGACAAGCTCGCCGCGGCCGGCAAGCGGTTCGTGCGCGACCGCATCGCCCGGCTGTGTGACCCCGGGTCGTTCCGGGAGGACGGGCTGCTGGCCAACGCCGTCGCCGGAGACCTGCCCGCCGACGGGGTGGTGACCGGCACCGGCACCGTGGACGGCCGGCCGGTGTGCGTGATGGCCAACGACCCCACCGTGAAGGCCGGCTCCTGGGGGGCCCGCACGGTCGAGAAGATCGTGCGGCTCACCGAGACCGCGCTGCGCCTCGAGGTACCGGTCGTGTACCTCGTCGACAGCGCCGGGGCGCGGATCACCGACCAGGTGGAGCTGTTCCCCGGCCGGCGGGGAGCGGGACGGATCTTCGCCAACCAGGTACGCCTCTCCGGGCGGGTCCCGCAGGTCTGCTGCCTGTTCGGGCCGTCCGCCGCGGGCGGCGCGTACATCCCGGCCTTCTGCGACGTGGTGTTCATGGTGGAGGCCAACGCCTCCATGTACCTCGGCTCGCCCCGCATGGCCGAGGAGGTGATCGGAGAGCGGGTGACCCTCGAGGAGATGGGCGGGGCCCGGATGCACGCCACGGTGAGCGGCTGTGGCGACAACCTCGTCGCCGACGACGACGAGGCGGTCGATCAGGCCCGGCGGTGGCTGTCGTACCTGCCCACCTCATGGCGGGCCGAGCCCCCGCGGGCGGAGCCGGCGCCGCCGGCGACGGACCCGGCCGAGATCGCCCGGATCGTGCCGGCCGAGGCACGCCGGGCCTACGACATGCACCGGGTGATCGACGCGATCGTCGACGCGGGTTCGTTCTTCGAGGTGAAGCCCCTCTGGGCCCGGGAGCTCATCTGCGGCTTCGCCCGGCTCGCGGGGCATCCGATCGGGGTGGTGGCGAACAACCCGGCGCACCTCGGCGGGGTGCTGTTCGTCAACTCCGCCGACAAGGCGGCCCGGTTCATCTGGTGCTGCGACGCGTTCGGGGTGCCGCTGCTGTTCCTCGCCGATGTGCCCGGATTCATGATCGGTACCGAGGTGGAGCGCCAGGGGATCATCCGCCACGGGGCGAAGATGATCACCGCCGTCACCGAGGCGACGGTGCCGAAGATCTCGGTGATCGTCCGCAAGGCGTTCGGCGCCGGGCTGTACGCGATGTGCGGCCCGGCGTTCGATCCCGATGCCTGCCTGGCCTTGCCCTCCGCGCAGATCGCCGTGATGGGTCCCGAGCCGGCGGTGAACGCGGTGTACTACCGGCGGATCCAGGCGATCGAGGATCCCGACGAGCGTGCCGCGTTCGTGGCGGCCCGCCGGGCCGAGTACGAGCGCGACGTCGACCTGCTCCGCCTGGCCTCCGAGCTCGTCGTCGACGCGGTGGTGGAGCCGGACGAACTGCGCGCCGAGCTCGTCGACCGTTTCGCCCGGGCCCGGGGGCGCCGGCGCGAGGTCTTCGAGCGCCGCCACGGTGTCCCGCCGGTGTGAGGAAGCCGGATGCCCTGGTGCGGGGGTTGCGAGCGATGGTGGGCCCCGAACGCGGCGACGCGCGACGGCAGGTGCCCGGCGTGCGGGCGTCGCCTCGACCGGCGGGTGACGGCAGGGTCGCATCGTCCGGCACGGACGGGGCCGGGTGGCGGCGCCGGGCCGGAGGACGACGTCGGGTTCCCGTGGCACCTCAAGCTGCTGGCCGCGGCCGTGGCCGTCTACCTGGTTTGGCGGGTCGTCCAGCTGATCGCCTGGGCGGCGCGCTGAGGAGCGGCGCGGGTCGCCCACATCGTCGGACACGCCCCGACCGCCGCCGGTAGGCTGGCGGGTGCACGGGCTGTGGCGCAGGTTGGTCAGCGCGTCGGTCTGGGGGACCGAAGGTCCCGGGTTCAAGTCCCGGCAGCCCGACCACGCATCGGTCGCAGACCGGTGCGGGCCTCGGTGACGAGCCCGGGTGAGCCGACGGGGCCGCTGGACCACGGGCAGGCGACCCCCGGTGCTCCGCCGGTTCCCGGGAGCGCCGCCGACTGCCGGTACTGGTCGACGCCGCGGTCCGCGGCCCGCCTGCCGGGTGGGGCTACAGTGCCGCCGACCGGTGCCGTCGGAGCACCGGCTCGGTGAGAGGAGAGTTACGCATGCTGGCGGGCGGACGACGTCTCCGGTGCCGGACCGGGGCACTCTCGATGTGCACCATGGTCGTGGTGCTGATCCTGGGTGCCTGCGGAGGTGGCAGCGACTCGGACGGGAGCTCGGCAGGCACCACGGGGCGGGATGGCTCGTCGGCCACCACCGCACCCCGGGGCGACGGCGACGGCTCGGGCGCGGCGGGTAACCCGTGTGCGTCGGTGACCGACGACGAGTTCACGGCCATGTTCGGCGCCGAGGTCGAGAAAGGCGAACCCGCAGGGTCCTCCCGGCGGTGCACCCTGTCGGCGGCGGGGAACAGCAGCGGCCAGCAGTTCGAGTTCCAGAACCTCACCGAGTCCAGCCTGAGCGAAGGTTTCGAACAGACGGTCGGCTCACTGGTCGGCTGCGGCGGCGCCTCACCCGAGGAAGTCCCCGACCTCGGTGACCGTGCCGTGGTCGACGTCAGCTGCCTCACGCCGGCGGGCAACGGCACCCTCATCGTCGAACACGATGGTGACGTGCTCGGGTTCTACGTGCGTACCGGAGGCGCGGCCGACGTCGACCCCGATGAGGCGAAGGACGCGCTCGTCGCCGTGGCGACCCGGTGGCTCGAGCGGTGAGGCGGGGGAGACGCACCGGACGGGAGGGAACACCGGCCTCGAGCGTCTCCACCGCCTCGACCGTCTCCGGCGTCTCGGCCCCGGCCCGGTGATCGCCGTTCGCTGAACGTCAGGGCGCCCGCGCTGCACTTCACAGGGGTGGCGGAGTCACGCCCCAGGCAGCAGCACGCTGTCGATCACGTGGATCACACCGTTGGACGCCTTGATGTCGGTGGCCACGATGTTCGCACCGTTGATCATCGCGCTACCGTCCATCACGGTGATCTCGACCTCCTGACCCTGCACCGTGGTGAGGTTCTGGCGCGGCTGCAGGTCGGCGGCGAGGACCCGGCCCGGCACCACGTGGTAGGTGAGGATCTTCGTCAACTGCTCCTCGTCGGCGAGGATCGAGTCGAGCTGGTCCCTGGGGATCTTGGCGAAGGCATCGTTCGTGGGGGCGAACACCGTGAACGGCCCCTCCCCGGAGAGGGTCTCCACCAGACCGGCGGCCTTGACCGCCTCGACCAGGGTGGAGAAGTCCGGGTTGCGGGCGGCGATGTCGGCGACAGTGCCTTCGGCCTCGTCGCCGGTGTCGTCGACGGTGCCGGGCGCCCCGGTGGTCATCGTGGAGCGGTCGGTCATCTCGCCCGCGGCGCCATCGGACGAGTCGGTGCCGCCGCAGCCGGCGGCGACGACCGCCACCAGCGCGAAGGC
>CALEDW010000124.1 GCA_937949585.1 uncultured Acidimicrobiia bacterium | reverse complement strand
CTTCCCCGACCGCCGTCCGGCGGGCTTCCCCGACCGCCGTCGGGCGGGGCCGCCGGACGCTCCGGTCGCCGGTGATGGCCGTCGTTGCTGACAACGATGGAACTTTCGAGCGATGCTATCCGGGACGTGCTTCGGCCGGGCAAACCGCGGCGTCACAGCCCGAGGCGGTCGAGCGCCGCCGGGCGGCGTTGCCAGTTCCGTTCCACCTTCACCCTGGTCTCCAGGTGGACGGGGACGCCGAGCAGGGCCTCCAGCTCCCGGCGGGCCGCCGTCCCCGCCTCGCGCAGGACCCGACCGCCCGCGCCGATGACAATGCCCCGCTGTGACGGCCGCTCGACCCGGATCACCGCCCGCAGCCGCAGCGGCCGGGGCCGGTCGCCGTCCTCGTCCTCGTCCTCGTCCTCGTCCTCGTCCTCGTCCTCGTCTTCGTCGCGCAGGGGCCGCTCGTCGACGTCCTCCACGGTCACCGCCACCGAGTGCGGCAGCTCGTCGCGCAGCACCCACAGCAGCTGCTCCCGCACCAACTCGGCGGCGAGCGTGGTCTCGGGCTGGTCGGTGACGACGCCCTCCGGGTAGTAGCGGGGCCCGAGCGGGAGGCGGGCCTCGAGCTCGGCGACGAGCGCGTCGAGACCCTCCCCCTGAGGTGCGCACACCGGCACGTAGGCCTCGAAGGCCGGCAGCCGGGCGGCGAGGTCGGCCAAATGCCGGGCGACCCCGGCCGGGGTCGCCCGGTCGGTCTTGGTGAGCACGGCCAGCGCCGGGGTCGGGACCTCGGCGGCGCGGGCGGCCACGAACCGGTCGCCGGGCCCGATGGGGGCCGAGGCGTCGAAGGTGCAGCACACCACGTCGACCTCTCGCAGCGTCTCCAGCGCCCGGGCGTTGGTCCGCTCCCCGAGCGCGGTGCGGGGCCGGTGCAGCCCCGGCGTGTCGAGGAACACGATCTGGGAGCGCTCGGTGGTACGCACCCCGCGGATGCGGGTCCGGGTCGTCTGCGGCCGCGGGGAGGTGATCGAGACCTTTGCGCCCACCAGGGCGTTGACCAGCGTCGACTTGCCGACGTTGGGCCGCCCGATCACGGCCACGAACCCGGAGCGGAACCCGTCGCCGCCCGCCCCGGGCGCCGTGCGGCTCACGGGGACGGGACGGGCGCCGGCGTCAGGCCGTCGCGCGCCTCGCCGTCGACCACCCGGTGGATGAGCACCGAGGCGATCCGGCGCCCGACGACCCGCTCGGTGGCGAGCTCGAACCCCTGGAAGGTGACGGTCTCCCCCTCCGCCGGCACGTGCCCGAGGAGGGTGAACACAAGCCCGCCGACGGTGTCCCACTCCTCGTGCGGCAGGTCCACACCCAGCTCGTCGTTGAGATCGTTGATCGACAGCGAGCCCGCCACCCGCAACCCCCCGTCGGGCAGGTGCTCGAGCGGCGGGCGCTCGACGTCGTACTCGTCGGCGATCTCGCCCACGATCTCCTCGAGCAGGTCCTCGAGGGTGACGAGACCGGCGGTGTCCCCGTACTCGTCGACGACGATCGCCATGTGGAACTGGCGGGTCTGCATCTCCCGCAGCAGCTCCGCCACCCGCTTCGTCTCGGGCACGAACACCGCCGGCCGCAACGCCGTGCGCACGGGATCCTCGCCGTGACCGGCCCGCGAGCGCCGGGCGAGGTCTTTGAGGAACACCAGCCCCACGACGTTGTCGGTCCCCCCCTCGCAGGCCGGCAGGCGGGAGTACCCGGCGCTGATCGCCACGTCGAGGGCGGCATCGATCGTCTGGGTGACCTCCACCCAGACGATGTCGGGTCGGGGACGCATCACCTCCCGCACGAGGGTGTCGCCGAACTCGAAGATCGAGTGGATGAGGCGGCGCTCCTCCCGTTCGATCGACGCCTCCTCGGCGGCCACGTCGGCCATCGTGCGGATCTCTTCCTCCGAGACGAACGGCCCTTGGCGCAGCCCCTTCCCGGGCAGGATGACGTTGGCGAGCCCGATGAGGCCCCGCGAGGTCACCCGGAGCGGCGGGAAGCGGGTGAGGGCCCCGAGCAGCGGGGTGACGGCCAGCGCGGCACGGTCGGTGTGCTGGATCGAGAAGGTCTTGGGGATCACCTCGGCGAACACGAAGAAGACGACGACCTGCCCCACCGTCCCGGCGGCGATGGCGGCCGCACCGAAGGGCTGCAGGAGCACCCCGGCCAGGGTCGCCGCGGTGAACTGGAACACCAGGACCGCCAGCAGGATGGCGTTGATGGTGCGCTCGGGGTGCTCGAGCAGGCGGGCCAGCCGCGCCGCCCGCCGGTCGCCGTCCTCGGCCAGGGCCAGGGCCCGGATCCGGTTCATCTTCGTGAACGCGGTCTCGGCCAGCGCGAGCAACGCGGAGGCCACGAAGCAGCCGGCGACGATCGTCAACAGCACCCAGTCGCCGCCGTTCACCGGGCGCTCCGATCCGGTCGAGGTGGAGGGCGGCGCCGGGCGCTCACCCAGACCCCCCGGCGCCGGTGCGGAACGCCCGGAGCAGCTCCTGTTCCCGGGCCCGCATCGCGGCCTCGTCGTCGGGGGCCTCGTGGTCGTAGCGCAGGAGGTGCAGCACGCCGTGCACGACCAGCAGCGCCAGCTCGTCGTCCAGCGTCCGGCCGGCGACCGCGGCCTGGGCGGCGGCGACCGCCGGGCACACCACCACGTCGCCGATGAGCTGGGGCGGTTCGGTCGCTTCCGCCGGCGCTCCCGGCCCCCGCCCTCCCTGGTCGGGTTGGCGCCCGGCCACCGTGACGTCGTCGTCCATCGGGAAGGCCAGCACGTCGGTGGGGCCGTCCTCGTCGAGGAACCGGCGGTTGAGGTCGGCCATCGTGGGCGGGTCGACGAAGATGAGCGACAGCTCCACGTCACCGCGGACCTGCTCGGCCTCCAGCACGAAGCGGGCCAGCCCGACCCAGCGGGGAAGGTCGACCTCAAGCGTCGCCTGCTCGTCCGCCCCGAACACGTCGATGGTCATCGCGGCCCGGAGCGCTGGTAGGCGTCGACGATGTCCTGCACGATCCGGGCCCGCACCACGTCGCGGCTGGACAGTTCCACGAACGCCACGCCGTCGACGTCCCCGAGGACGTCCCGCACCGAGAGCAGTCCCGATCGCTGGGGACCGTCGGACAGGTCGATCTGGGTCACGTCGCCGGTCACCACGACCCGCGACCCGAACCCGATCCGGGTCAGGAACATCTTCATCTGCTCGAAGGTGGTGTTCTGCGCCTCGTCGAGGATGATGAACGACTCGTTCAACGTGCGTCCCCGCATGAAGGCGAGCGGGGCGACCTCGATCACGCCCCGGTCCATGAGGCGGCTCACGGCATCGGGCTCGAGCATGTCGTACAGCGCGTCGTAGAGGGGGCGCAGGTACGGGTCCACCTTGGCCAACAGGTCCCCGGGCAGGAACCCGAGCCGCTCACCCGCCTCCACCGCCGGACGGGTGAGGATGATCCGGTGGACCTCCTTGGCCTGCAGCGCCTGCACGGCCAGCGCGACCGCGAGGTAGCTCTTGCCGGTGCCGGCAGGACCGATCGCGAAGGTCACCGTGTGGGAGCGCACCGCGTCGACGTAGCGCTTCTGGCCCGCGGTCCGGGCCCGCACCGACCGCCGGCCGCGTACGACCTCGGTGTTCAGCACGTCGGTGGGCCGCTCGTCGGCCTCCAGCATCTCGATCGCCCGCCCCAGCCCGTCGGCGTCGAGACGGTGCCCGTGCTCGAGCAGCACCACCAGCTCCTCGAAGAGCCGGCCCACCCGTTCCGAGTCCTCCGGTGCGCCGGTGATGGTGATCTCGTTGCCCCGCACGACGATCCCCACCGGGAACGACGCCTCGATGAGCCGCAGGAACTCGTCCCGCTGGCCCAGCAGGTCCACCATCAGGTGGTTGCCGGGGACCAGCACCTTGATCTGGACGGGGGTGGACACGGCGCCCACAGCCTACCGCCCGCCCCGGCCGGCGGCGCCGACGGGTCGCAGTTCAGCTCGGGCGGCGGCTGTGGCCGGCCCGCAGGCCCAGACGGTCGACCCGGTCGCCGAACTCCTCGGGACGGCACCCGAGCACCGCGGCCAGCACCCGCACGTCGTCGCGGCGGATGGTGAGGAGCCGCCCGTTGAAGTCCTGGCGCTGGAGCTGGATCGTCTCGGCGTAGCGGCGCAGGACCTGGGCCTCCGGCTCATCGGCCTCGCCGAGCCGGGTGAGGTCGATCGTGAGCCCACCCTCGCCCTCGGCGCGCTCGGTGAGGTTGATCTCCACTTCGGGCGGCCGGGGGAGCAACTGGTCGGGCGGCACCTCGTAGATCTCGGCGAGGCGCAGCAGGCGCGGCACGGAGATGGCCCGCTCCCCCCGCTCGTACGCGCCGAGCACCGACGCCTTGAACTCCAGCTTCGATCGCGCCTCGACGTCGTGGAGCGACAAGCCCTTCTGACGTCGAATGGCCCGGAGCCGCTCTCCCACGCTGACACCGCTCATGCGTTGGCCGCCCCCACTCGCCCCCCACTCGCCGCATCGGGTCGGCGTGACTATCGCACGACCCGGCCCGCCGTGTCGAGGATCTCCCCGCCGTGCGGCGCCCCTCCGACCCGGCGCAACGTACCGAGCGCGGCGGTGCCGGCGACCGGGGCCGTGGCGCAGCGGAGCACGAACGGGCCGAGACCGACGAGCGTCGCCCTGCCGAGCCGGTCGATCTCCGAGTCGGTGAGACCGCCCTCCGGTCCGGTGACCAGGCACCAGGAGCCCTCGGCCCGCAGTTCGGGACCGGGGGGCGGGCCTCCGGGCGACCCCAGCAGCAGGCCGGGGCGCGCGGCGACGTCGTCGATCGTCCCGACCGACTCCACCACCGGCACCCGTGCCCGGCGGGACTGGGCGGCCGCGGCCCGGGCGACGCGCGCCAGCCGGTCGGTGAGCGCCGCCGCCCGGGCGGCCTCGGGCCGTACCACGCTGCGCGCCGCGGCCCAGGGCAGGAGCCGGTCGGCACCCAGCTCGGTGCAGGCGGCCACGACCCGGGCCGGCTGGTCGCCGGTGCCGAGCGCGAAGGCGACGGTGAGCGGCGGGATCAGCTGCGGCTCCCGCACCGGCGGTCCGCAGGCCCGCAGCGTCAGGGCGTCGCGGCTACGGCGGGCGACCTCGGTCGGCCACCAGGTGCCCCGCCCGTCCGCGACGGTGACCCGCTCGCCCACCCGGACGCGCCGCACCCGGACCAAGTGGTGGGCCTCGGCGCCGTCGAGCGCCACGTCGGCGCCGGGTGTCACCCCCGACCCCGGCGGGAGCACCACGTGCACCGGGGCCCCGTCGTCGGCGGCGAAGCCGCTCGGTGCACCCACGTACGGGGCCTCAGCGGAACGCCCCGCGCACCCGCCCGAGCAGGCCCCGGTCGGGGGGCTGGACGGTCTCGCCCCGCAGCTCGGCCAGGCGCGCCACGAGCTCCGCCTCCTCCGGCCGCAGCCCGGAGGGCACCTGCACGTCCACCTCGAGCACGAGGTCACCGCGCCCCCGGCCGTGCAGCACCGGCATACCCCGTCCCCGGAGGCGCAGCAGCGTTCCGGGTTGGGTCCCCGGCGGCACGCGCACCGCTTCGGGGCCCTCGAGGGTGTCCACGGTCACCTCGGCACCCAGGATCGCCTGCGTGACGGCCACCGGGACCCGGGTGTGCAGGTCGGGGCCGTCGCGCCGCAGCGTCGGGTGGGGCCGGACCCGCACCTCCACGTAGAGATCGCCGGCCGGGCCGCCCCGGCGTCCCGCCGGCCCCCGGCCGGCGTAGCGCAACCGCTGGCCGTCGTCGATGCCCGGCGGCACGTCGATCTCGAGGCTGACCTCGCCCACCGTCCGTCCCTCACCCCGGCAGTCCCGGCACGGGTCGGGGATCACCGTCCCCTCGCCGTGGCAGGTGGGGCAGCCGACGGAGGTCACGAGCTGGCCGAGGATGGATCGGCGGACCTGGCGGACCTCTCCCCGCCCGCCGCAGGTCGCGCAGCGGGCCGGGGAGGTGCCGGGCTCGCAGCCGTCACCACCGCAACGGGCGCAGACCCGGGGCATCTCGACGGTCACCTGGGTGCGCACCCCGGTCGCGGCCTCGGCCAGGTCGACCTCCAGTCGGACCTGCACGTCCGCGGCCCGGGTGCGGGTCGGGGAGCCGAAGGGGGCGCCACCGAACCCGGCGCCGCCGAAGGCCGACGAGAAGAAGGCCTCGAACACGTCGCCGAACGACCCGAAGTCACCGGCCGCGCCGCCGGGCCCCGCATCCTCCTCTCCGAACACGTCGTACCGGCGCCGGCGCTCGGGGTCGCGCAACACCTCGTAGGCCCGGGTGACCTCCTTGAAGCGCTCCGCGGCCGCGGGGTCGGGGTTGGCGTCCGGGTGCAGCTCCCGGGCCAGCCGGCGGTAGGCGCGACGGATCTCCTCGTCGCCGGCGTCCCGAGGAACCCCGAGGAGGGCGTACAGGTCGGGCATCGTCAGGCCGAGAGGACGGCGCCGAGGCGCTCGGAGACCGCCGCCACCGCCGCCACCGCCCGCCGGTAGTCCATGCGGGTGGGCCCGAGCACCCCGAGTGTGCCGGCGGCGGGTCCCTCCGCCCCGTAGGGGGCCAGCACGAGGGAGCACCCGCGCAGCGCCTCCACCTCGTTCTCGGAACCGATGCGGACGGTCACGCCCCCCTCGATGAGCTCGCG
>CALEDW010000123.1 GCA_937949585.1 uncultured Acidimicrobiia bacterium | reverse complement strand
CCGAGGCGGCGGGCGCGCAGCACTGCCACGTGGTGGTCGACGCCGGCGGTGCCGTCAGCACCGCGGCTCCCCGGGTACGCCTCGTGCCGGCGTCCACGATGAAGCTCGTCACCGCCGCCGCCGTGCTGGAGGCGCTCGGGCCCAGGTCGCGCCTGACCACTCGGGCGGTTGCCGCGGGCCCCGTCGACGCCGCCGGGCGCGTCGCCCGGATCTGGCTGGTCGGCGGCGGCGACCCGGTGTTGGTCAGCCCGGAAGGGGAGGCCGCCCGCGACCGTGACCCGCGGACCCGGGGGCTGGCCCGCAGCCGGCTCACCGACCTCGCCGACTCCCTCGTCGCCGCCGGCGTGCGCCGCGTGCCCGGCGGGATCGCCGGCGACGGCGGTCGCTACCCGAGCGAGCCGTGGCCGCCGTCGTGGCCGGACCGGCACCGCCGTTCGGCGGTGAGCGGCCCGGTGGTGGCGCTGGCCGTCGACGACGGCCTGGGCGGGCCGGGCGGCACCGGGGCGCCGGCCGACGCCGATCCGGCGGCGCAGGCGGCGGCGCAGTTGACCCGCCTGCTCCGGGACCGGGGGGTCGAGGTCGGCCCTCCCCGGTCGGGCACGGCGCCCGCCGGTGCGGTGACGCTGGCGCGGCTGCGGTCCGCGCCCCTCGCCGAGCTCGTGACCGAGATGCTGGCCGCCAGCGACAACCGCACCGCCGAGGTGCTCCTTCGTGAGCTGGCCCTCGCCCGGGGCGGGCCGGCGACGACGGCCGGCGGGGTGGCGGCCGCCCGGCGGGTCCTGAGCCCGCTCGGGCTCGGCGCGGCGACCGACGGGATGGTCGACGGCAGCGGCCTCGCCCCGACGAACCGGCTGGCCTGCGGGGATCTGGTGCGGGTGCTCGAGGTGGCGGCGGGCTCCCGGCGGCTGGGTGCCGTGCTCGACGGGCTCGCGGTGGCCGGGATGCGGGGGACGCTCGCCACGGCCTTCGTCGGCACACCGCTCGCCGGGCGCTTGTGGGCCAAGACCGGGACCCTCGACGGGGTGTCCGGTCTGGCCGGCGAGCTGCGCGGGCCGCGGCCCCTGCGCTTCGCGCTCCTGCTCAACGGGGCGTTCCCGGAGGCGGCGGGCGTGGCCCGGCGGGACCGGATGGCCGCCGCCATCGCCGCGTTCCCCGACGCCGACGGCCCGGCGGGCTGGGTGCCGTCACCGCGGGGCACCGGGCCCGGCGCGTAGCATCCCGGCCCGTGCCCGAGCGCCCGAAGCCGATCCCCCAGGTCCTGGCGGAGCTGTGGGAGCTCGTCGTGGCCTACGCCCGCCAGGAGACGCTCACGCCGCTGCGGTCCCTGGGCCGGGTCGTCGCCCTCGGCAGTGCCGGCTCCCTGCTCGTCGGGATCGGCGCGGTCTGCTGGGGGATCGGGGTGCTGCGGCTGCTGCAGGCCGAGACCGGTACGACCTTCGACGGCACGTGGAGCTTCGTGCCCTACGTGGCCGTCACCGTGCTGCTCGTGGTGGGCGGCGGCGCGGTGTTCGCGCTCGGCACCCGCGACCGTTCGGGGAGGCGGGGATGAGCACCCCGGAGCGCCGCGTCACCCGGGACGACATCGAGGCGAAGCTCGCCGAGCTCGCCGGGGACGTCGAGGCCGAGGTCGCCAACGTGCGGAGCCTGCTCGTCGGTGCCGCGCTCGCCGCCGGCCTGGTGGTGGTGGCCGTCGCGTTCGCGTGGGGACGTCGTCGCGGCCGCCGCCTGGCCACCATCGTCGAGATCCGCCGGGTGTGAGCGGCCTCGGGACGCTCCTCGGGGTGGCGCGTCGGGTTCGGCGCACCGCGTGGCGCCGGCGGCGCACGGGGGCGCTCGCGGTGGCGCTCGTCGGCTGGCGCATCGCCCGCCGCATCGTGGCCCGCTCCCCGAGCCGGACGGTGCGCTTCGAGGTGCGCGCCGGTGAGACCTACCTGATCCGGGGGATCGACCCGGACCGGTAGCCTGCCCGCGCGATGAGGGTCGTGCTGCGCAACCCGCGCCGGGAGGTGGAGGTGGCCGGTCCGCTCACCGTGGAGGCGCTCCTCCGCCGACTCGACCTCAACCCCGAATCGGTGCTGGTGATCGCCGGCGACACCCTGGTCCCCCGGGACGCCCGGCTCGAGGACACCGACGAGGTGGAGATCCGGCCGGTGATCTCGGGCGGGAGCGGCGGGTGAAGTGCCGGCGCTGCCGAGCGGCGGCGGTCATCGACCTGCCCCGCCACAACGCCGCGTTCTGCACCGAGTGCTTCCGCAGGCACTGCCGGGAACAGGTGCGGCGGGCCCTCGACGAGCACCGCATGGTGCGGGAGGGAGAGCGCGTCCTCGTCGCGGTGTCGGGAGGCAAGGACTCCCTGGCCTGCTGGGATCTGCTGAGGGCCCTGGGGATCCCCGCCGACGGGATGGTGATCGGCCTCGGCATCGGCGACTACTCGCGGGACTCCACCCGGTACGCCCGGGACTTCGCCGAGGCTCGCGGCTGGCCGCTGCAGGTCGTGGACGTGCGGGAACGCTTCGGCTTCGACGTCCCGACCGCCGCCGCGGCCACCCGGCGCGCCCCGTGCGGGGCCTGCGGCCTCACCAAACGCCACCTCTTCAACCAGGTGGCGATCGAGGGGGGCTACGACGTGCTGGCCACCGGCCACAACCTCGACGACGAGGCGGCGGTGCTGCTCGGCAACGTCCTTCACTGGGAGGAGGAGTACCTGGCCCGCCAGCGCCCCACGCTGCCCGGCCGTGACGGCTTCGTCCGGAAGGTGAAGCCCCTGGTGCGCCTGTCGGAACGGGAGACCGCCGCCTACTGCGTGGTGTCGGGGATCGACTACCAGGTCGAGGAGTGCCCGATGGCCGCCGGGAACCGCCACCTCGCCTACAAAGAGGCGCTCAACGCCGTTGAGGCTCGCTCCCCGGGGACGAAGGCCGCGTTCGTGGCCGGGTTCTGGTCCCGGGCCCACCGGCGGTTCGCCGAGGCGCGTCCGGAGCCGACGTTGGGGGCCTGCACCGGCTGCGGCGCGCCGACCCCCGGCACGGTCTGCGCCTTCTGCCGCCTGCAGGCCCGGGCCGCCGGCTGAGGCCCATGCCCGGCCCGTTCGTCGAGGGCGAGGTGGTGCTGCTCGTCGACAGCCGGAGGCGGCGGCACCTCGTGACCCTGCGCGAGGACGGGGCGTTCCACTCTCACGCCGGGGTGGTCGCCCACCGGGACCTGATCGGCGGGACCGAGGGCATGACGGTGCGCTCGAGCCTCGGGGCCCGCCTCGTGGCGCTGCGCCCGACGCTGGCGGAGTACGTCCTCGAGATGCCCCGGGGCGCGCAGGTCATCTATCCCAAGGACCTCGGCCCGATCCTCGTCCTCGCCGACGTGTTCCCGGGCGCCCGGGTCCTCGAGTCGGGGGTCGGGTCGGGTGCGCTCACCATGACGCTGCTGCGCGCCGTCGGGCCATCCGGTTCGGTGGTCGGCTACGAGATCCGAGACGACTTCGCGGCCCGGGCCCGCCGGAACGTCGAGGCGTTCTGCGGCCCGCGGGTCCCGTTGCGCATCGAGGTACGCGACGTCTACGCAGGTATCGACGAGCACGACCTCGAC
>CALEDW010000122.1 GCA_937949585.1 uncultured Acidimicrobiia bacterium | reverse complement strand
CACCGAGGCCTCCGACGCCTTCCGGCCCGTGCGGGGACCGAAAGCCGCCGCCGGGCTGCTGCGGACCCGCCTGCGGCGCTGACCGGTCCCCGGCGGGGCCGGCGAGCACGCCGCCACCGGCGTGCCCGCTCACGGGCTCCGAACCAGGGTGGGGACGATGATCCGGCCGGGGTGGGGCGAGCGCCACCGGCGACGCGGAGCCGGGGACCTACCGGTCGGGATGCCGGGATTTGAACCCGGGACCTCAGCGTCCCGAACGCTGCGCGCTAACCAAACTGCGCCACATCCCGTCAACGGCGATCCTAGCGTCCCCCCACCACCGGACCCTCAGGGGGTAGCGGGCGCCTCGCGGTCCTCGGCGGGCTCACGGTCCGATGCCTCCCGCACCACGTCCCCGGCGTCGAGGTCGCCCGCAGCTCCGCCGTCGCCGGTGCCGGGGCTCGGCCGCTCCAGCGTCGCCAGCAGGTCGCGCACCGCCCGCCGCAGGATCCCGGGGTCGACCGGCTTGGTGAGCACGAGGTCCACGTCCGCCCGCCGGGCCAGGAACCGGTCGGCCTCCCGGTCGACGAGCAGCACGATCGGCACGTCGGGGAGGCGACCCTCACCGGCCTCGAGCCGCAGGTCGAGCGCCACGGCCACCCCACCCATGTTGCCGATCTGCAGATCGAGGATCACCAGATCCGGCTCGAGCGCCGCGACCGTCTCCCGAACGTCCTGGCCCCGCTCGACCTCGACCACCTCCTGTCCGGGGCCGGTGAAGGTGGCGCGCACCAGGTCGCGCACCCAGGGGGCCTCCGCGGCGGCGAGGATCGTGGTCACGGCGGCGAACCTAGCGGTCGGCGGCGTCCGGCGCGAACAGCAGCGCCGCCACCTCGGCGAGCGCCTCGAAGTCGTGCACGTCGTGGGGCAGGAAGGGCACGTGGGCCACGGCCGCCTGCCCCACCCGAACCCGCAGACGCTCCAGGTGACGCCGCTCCCGCAGGGCGATCTCGTTGAAGTCGGCCAGGTTGTCGTAGGCGGCGGCCAGGTGGTCGCGGGCCGCCCGGGCCTCCTCCCCGACGACGGACAGCTCCCGCAGGGACGCGGCGCGCGCCCGCAGCCCCTCGGCGTGCTCGTCGCCGAAGCGGGGGTGCAGGCGGTTCACCACCAACGCCGCCACCGTCAGGCCGTGGGCCCCGATCTTGGTGGCGAAGAACTGCGCCTCTTCGACGGCGTCGCGCTGCGGTGAGGTCACCAGCACGAACCGGGTCTCAGGACGTGCCAGCACGTCCTGCACCCGGTGGGCCCGTTCACGGAACCCCTCTTCCATCCCTTCGAAGGCCCGGAAGAACGCCACGATGTCGTCGACCACCTCGGCGCCGATCACCCGGGCGGTGGTGCGCAGGAAGGTCTGGACCGCCGCCCCGGCCATACGCAGCGAGGTGCGGGTGGGCACCATCAGCAGACGGAACACGCGGTTGTCGAGGAGGCGGAGCAACCGGGCCGGGGCGTCGAGGAAGTCGAGAGCATGGCGGCTGGGTGGCGTGTCCACCACGATCAGGTCGTACCCGCCCTCGGCGTGCAGCTCGTGGAGCTTCTCCATCGCCATGTACTCCTGGGTGCCCGACAGCGCCGAGGAGATGTTCCGGTAGAAGGTGTTCCCGAGGATCCGCTGGGCCTGGGCCGCGTCGCGGGCGTGGCGGGTGACCAGTGCGTCGAAGGTGGCCTTCGGGTCGAGCATCATCGCCGAGAGCTGCCCGCCCGGCGCGGCCGTCCCCTTGGGGTCCCAGCGGGAGGGGTGGATCTCGTGCGGCTCGTTGGCCAGTGCGTCGAGGCCGAGGGCGTTGGCCAGTCGCTTGGCCGGGTCGATGGTCACCACCACGGCCCGGCGCCCGCGGCGGGCCCCCTCGGTGGCCAGCACCGCGGCGGTGGTGGTCTTGCCCACCCCGCCGGTCCCGCAGCACAGCACCACGTGGCCGGTCTCCACCACGTCGGCCATCGTGCGGGGCCCCGGCGTCGCGGGGGGCGTCGCCGAGGTCACAGCCGGGCCACCTCGGTGGTGAAGGCCTCGGACAGATGCTCCAGCTCGACCGGCCCGATGTCGCCCCGGAACATGAACGGCAGGCGGATCTGCGGCAGCGGCAGGCGAGCGGCGAGACGGTCGGCCTGGCGCCGCTGCAGCGCGGCGCGTTCCAAGCGGAAGGCGGCGGCGGCGGCGAGGTCGCGAGCCTCGCGGTCGGAGACGAACACGTCGAGGACCTCGGCGTCGCGGCGGAACGACCCCGGGGTGACGCCGTCCCCGGCCTCCAGGGGCAGGTCCTCGTAACAGCCGTTCACCACCACCGGACCGAGCGCCACGCCCACACGGTCCTCGATCGCGAAGGCCGTCTCGACCAGCTCGTTCACCGGGGTCTCCTCGGGCAGGGTGACGAGCAGCACCTGGCAGCGGCGCGGGTCGGAGAGCAGTGCCACCACGTCGGCAGCCTGGCGGTGGACCGGCCCCACCCGCACCGCGTCGAGCAGCCCCCGGGGAGACAGCAGGAACGTGATGGCATGGCCGGCGGCGGGGGCGTCGACGACGATGAGGTCGGCGGCCCGGGTCAGCTCGAGGCTCTTCACCTTCCCCAACACCAGGATGTCCTTCATCCCCGGCACCGCCGTGGCCACGACGTCGAGCGCCCCGGTCCGCACCAGTCTCCGGGAGACACGGCCGAGCCCGTTGTGCTCGAGCCAGTCGAGGAGGGCCGCGTCGGGGGTGAGGGTCCGGGCCCGGATGCCGGGCGCCAGTTCGGCCTCCTCGTAGCGGAGCGGCGGCTGACCGAACGCCGCGGCCAGCCCCGATTTGCCCTCGACCTCCACGATCAGCACGCTCATGCCGGCGCGGGCGGCGGCGACGGCCAGCGTGGCGGTGACGGTCGTCTTGCCCACCCCGCCCTTGCCCGCCACGATGACGACCCGGGCCGTCGCGCAGAAGTCGCGCACCTCCACGGCCCCGATGCTACGGGGAGCCCATGGGTGAGCAGCGAGGAAGGCGGAGTCCGCTCCCGGGGTCGCGCCCGCGGCGGGGCCGGGTGGCGGCGGCGCTGCTGCTCTGCGGCGCCGG